>JANWUW010000096.1 GCA_025057935.1 Thermoflexales bacterium | reverse complement strand
GCGCTCAACAGCGATCTCAACGTAGTGATCAACGTGCATCACTACGAGGAGTTGTTCGAGAACCCAAATGCTGAATGGGATCGCTTCCTCGCCCTTTGGGATCAGATCGCCACGCGTTACAAGGACTTACCGCCGACGGTGCTCTTCGAAGTGTTGAACGAGCCTCATGGCGCGCTGACCACGCGCGTATGGAACGCTCTCTTCGAGGACGCGCTGCGCGTCATCCGTAAGACCAACCCCACCCGCAACGTGATCCTTACTGGGGCAAATTGGGGCAAGCTAGCCAGCCTGTTCAGCGTTCAAGTCCCCGATGACCCTTACCTCATCGCCACGTTCCACTACTACGAGCCAGAGGCCTTCACGCACCAGGGTGCGAATTGGGTGCAGGGCAGCGCTGAGTGGATCGGCACGCGCTGGCAGGGCACCGAGGCGGAGCGCCGCGCTATCGATCGCGGCTTCGACGCAGTGGCGCGCTGGAGCAAGGACAAAAACATCCCCGTGTGGGTGGGTGAGTTCGGCGCGTATGGCTTGCACGCCGACCTCGAGGATCGCGCGCGCTGGACAGCCTACGTCGCGCGCGCTGCTGAGCAGCGTGGTTTCAGCTGGGCTTACTGGGAGTTCGGCGCAGGCTTCGGCGTGTATGACCTCGCCACGCAGCAGTGGGTAGAGCCGCTGCTGCGGGCGCTGATCCCGCAATCGCAGTAAGCGCAGTGCACAAGCGCGTGTGCGCATCTCCGTCGTCATCCCGAATTGGAACGGCGCGCAGCACCTGCCCACGTGTCTCAACGCGCTGCGGCGTCAAACGTTGCCGCCGCACGAAGTGATCGTGGTGGACAACGCCTCGGGCGATGATTCGCGCGCGCTGATCGCAGAGCATTTCCCTGAGGTGCGCCTTATTGCGCTGTCGCGCAATCGGCTGTTCGCCGGCGCGTGCAACGTCGGCATCCGCGCCTCGAGCGGAGAAGCAGTGGCGCTGCTCAACAATGACACCGAAGCCGATCCTTGCTGGCTGGAGAACGTGGCGCGGTGCTTCGAGCGACACCCCGAGGCAGGCTGTGTGGCAAGCAAGATTCGCTTGTTCGACCGTCGCGATCACCTGCACAGCGCTGGAGACTTCTACACGCGCTGCGGGGTGCCGGGCAATCGCGGGGTGTGGCAAAAGGACGAGGGTCAGTTCGACACGCCATTTGTGTTCGGCGCATGCGGCGCGGCTGCCGTGTATCGGCGCACAATGCTTGAGCACATCGGGCTGCTGGATGAGCGCTTTGCCTTTAGCTGCGAGGATGTTGACCTTGCTTGGCGCGCGCAGCTAGCGGGATACCGTTGCGCCTTCGCGCACGACGCAATCGTGTACCACAAGCTCAGCGCCACTGGTGGCGGCGTGATCAACAGCTTCTACGATGGGCGCAACTTTATCTGGCTGCTGGTCAAAGATGTGCCCGCCGAGGTGCTGCGCGAGAACTGGCGTTGCATCTTGCGCGAACAAGCGCGCATCTTCTGGCGCGCGCTGCGCGCATGGCGCGGCAAGGCAGCGCGCATGCGCATGCTGGGGCAGATCGTCGGCGTTCTCACGGCGCCGTTGATGCTGCCAGCGCGGCGCCGAGTGCAGCGCAGCCGCGTGATCAGCACCCAGGCGCTGCGGGATTTGCTGAGCGATGCATGAGTTCGAGCTAGCCACCAGTGCGCTCTTCCGCCGCCGCAGCATTCGCCGCTACACCGCGCAGCCTGTGCCGCCGTCGCTGATCCGCGCCTTGCTGGAAGCGGCAATTCGTGCACCTTCGCCGCACAATCGCCAGCCTTGGCGCTTTGTAGTGCTGAGCTCGCTGGCACGCAAACAGCTTGCGCTTGCCATGGCAGACCAGCTTCGGCGCGATCGCATGCGCGATGGCGACCCCCCAGAGCAGATCGAGCGTGATGTGGCACGTTCGATAGCGCGCATCACGGGCGCTGGCGCTGCAGTGCTCGCATGCATGACGCTGCAAGACATGGACGTGTATCCCGATGCCTTCCGCAACGGCGCTGAGCGCTGGATGGCAGGGCAGGCGGTCGCAGCCGCAATTCAGAACTTGCTGCTGCGCGCAGTCGAGCTTGGGCTCGGCGCGAGCTGGATGTGTGCGCCGCTGTTCTGCCCAGACGTTGTGCGCGCCACCTTGGCGCTGCCACGACACTGGGAGCCGCAGGCATTGATCACGCTCGGCTTTCCTGCCGAGGAAGGACGTGAGCGGCCGCGCCGCTCGGTGGACGAAGTAACCTGTTGGCGATGAATTGCCTTGCTTGCCCTCAGCAATAATTCTGGTGTGTTGCGTCTTGGTCTGCAATGGGTGGGCGTTGCGTTGCTGGTTGCTGCTGCGCTGGTGGGTTTTACGGCGCTGCTGGTGCGGCTAACGCCTCCCCCTCCAGCTGCAATTGACTTGCAAGTGCCCATCGAGAGTGTGGCGCTGCCGCTGGACGCCAACGGCGTAGGCGAGCAAGTGCTGCGCGACGTGATGCTGGTTGTGCGCCTCACGCCCTATCCGCCACATGCAGGCGCGCCCAGCGCGCTCGATGTTGTGATCATCGACCGACTCACCCAGCAGCCGCGCGCGATCACGCCCACTCTTCAAGTTGCGCCCCTTGAGGAAGCAGAGGGGACACTCTTTCCCTTCACAAGGTTGCCGCAGGGTGGATACCGTGCACGGGGCGTGTTTTTCCCACATCCAGGCGAGTGGCGCGTGCGCCTTCGTTTGCGCTTCGGCAACAGCGCTGAGGACAGTTACAGCGCCCTCATGGTGGTGCGCGCTGAGTGAGTTGATGCCAGGCTTGTCGCGCCAGCGATGCGGTGCGATAGAATCAAGAGCATACGGCGGCGCAGGGAATCCGTCACTACGTGGTCGCTCACTTGCCTGCCGAAACACGAGAGAGAAGAGGAGTGTGTGGTAATGGCAACGGTTAATTTGCTCACCGATCAAGCGCTCGGCGCAGAGCCACCAGCGATGACTCTAACGCCAACTGCAGAAGCAAAGCTCCGCGAGTTGATGCAGCAACGCAACATCACCAACTACGGTCTGCGTGTCTTCGTCACTGGCGGTGGGTGCAGCGGGCTGCAGTATGGCATGGTCTTTGAGGCGCAGCCGCGCCCGTTCGACACAGTGGTGGAGCAGAACGGCGTGCGCCTGTTCATTGACCCCACCAGCTTGATCTATCTGCAAGGCTCTACGATCGACTTTGTGGACAGCTTAATGGGTGGTGGGTTCAAGATCGACAACCCCAACGCTGTCGCGTCGTGCGGCTGCGGGCATTCCTTCCGCACGAAGGATAGCTCCACCACAGACGAAGGCGAGAGCTGCGGCAGCGGCTGCGGTTGCCACTAAACAGCTGCTGATTTCGCGCGCTGCTGGCTTAAGGTGTTGCAGCGCGCGTTGGGCTTCATGAGCCCTGCGTGCGGCTGGCAGGGCTGAGCATGGGTTGCAGCCGCGTGTTCACTCAGGGTTAAGCTGAGAAGCCCATCTCCGTATCGTTGCGATAGGACACCGTATGCTAAAGAACCTGTTTCAACCGAAGATCAGGCAAGACAGCAAAGAGCCAAAACGCCTGTGGCTAGACCTTGGCGACCTTGGCGACCTTGTCAACCCTGCAGGTCCACATGAGCAGTGGCAAGACCACGGCATGGGTTTGCTGCGCACCATCCTCCACCAGAACGGTGTGTACACCGACATGTTCAGCACGCGGCAGTGCACCACCTGGGAGGAAGTGGAGAAGCGCATGCGCGGCTATGACATGCTGCTCATGAACGTGCGCAGCTATACCTTCCCCATCGCCTATCGTGCCGCAAAGCTCTTCAAGAAGGTCAACCCGCATGGCATCGTCATCACCGGCGGGATGCATGCCACCGTTGCGTTGGATGAGATGCTGGAGGTGCCCGAGTTCGACAAAATCTGCCAGGGTCCAGGCGAGAACATCATCGTCAACCTCGTCACAAACCCTGATGCCTTCCCGCGCGTGGTGCTCGGGATCGGCGCCAAAAGCATGGCGGAGTGGCCGATGATCGACCGCACGCTATGGCCCGAGCCAGCGAGCGCGAAACTGCGCGCGCGTTACCCGTGGCCGCTCGAACCTGAATGCGGTTGGGGACCGGCGCCAGTAGCCACCATCCTCACCAGCCGCGTGTGCCCGTGGCAATGCGCCTTTTGCAACGAGCACAGCTACATCCCCAACATGGGCCGCCGCCCAGTGGAGATGGTGATCGAGGAGCTGAACTACTTGGATGAGACCTACGGCCCAATCGGCTCGGTGGTGATCCACGACAGCATGTTCTTCCAGAATCCAAGCTGGCTGGAAGAGTGGCTGGACAAGTACCCCAAATATGCCAACAAGACCTGGCCCTACTGGGCAGCGGCGCGCGCCGACACTGTGCGCCAATGGCCGGAGCTGTTCGAAGCGCTAGTGCGCAAGACTAACTGGCACATTGTCTCCATCGGCTTCGAGAGTGGCAGCGACCGCGTGCTGCGCATCCTCAACAAAGAGTGCACTGAGGAGGACAACTACTTTGCCATTGACCTGCTCACGCGCATCGGCGATGACATGGAGGCGAAAGGGCAGGATCCGCCGATATTCTGGAGCAACATCATGCTCGGCATCCCTGGCGAAACGCGCGAGGACGCCTTCAAGACCATGCGCATGATTAAGTACACTAAGCGCATCATGCCTTCGATCAGCTTCTACGCGCCCTACCCGGGCAGCGCGCTGGGCTACCAGCTCATCGCCGAGGGCAAGAGCCGCATGACGAAGGAGAACTACCACCGCTATCCCGATGATGAGAAGGTGGTCGGGGTCGATTACCAGTTCTACCGCGACTTGCTGAGCGGCAAGTACGACGACGAGATCAACAAGGGCTTGCCTACCATTCGCCAGCAACGCTCCAATTTCTGGGATGCGCTGGCGAAGGCATGACCCCTTGTGCTTGGAGGTGCGCGAATGAGCTCGTTCAGCAATCCTCACTTCATGTATCTGTTCGAGATGAAGAACGGCAAGAAGAAGCTCGCCTATGGGCGCTCGCCAGAGGATGCGCTGGAGATTCTCTCCTTCCGCCTCACGGAGGAGGAGATGGCGCAGATCATCCCGGACAAATACATCAAGATCAACCAGCGTGACCTCCACAAGTACGTGCACGAGTTGGGGTAAATTAGGGTAGAATTGGAGCTACCCCGCCCACCCAATTTCACACCCCCACCGACTGCGCCTGCGGTCTGATGCGAAGACTGCAGGCGCAGCGGTTTTCTCAGCCAGCGCACACCAACCCAAGCTACGCTAAATGCCATGGCAAAGGTCGTGGTGATCGGCGCTGGCGTGGGCGGCGCGACGGCGGCTGCGCTGTTAGCGCGCGCTGGGCATGAGGTCACGGTGCTCGAGGCACACGTGTATCCCGGCGGGTGCGCGGGCACTTTCTATCACAAGGGGTATCGCTTCGATGCCGGCGCAACGCTCGCTGGCGGGTTTCAGCCCGGCGGACCGCACACCCTCGTGGGGCAAATGCTCGACCTTGTGTGGCGCGTTGTGCCTGTTGATCCAGCATGGCGCGTGGTGTTGCCCGATCGCGTGATCACGCAGCACGCTGACCGCGAAGCGTGGCGTGGCGAGTTGGCGCGCGCGTTCGCTGATTCGCCCCAACGCGAGGCGATTTGCCGCTTCTTCAGCGCAGTCGAGCGCGTGAGCGATGCCGTATGGCGGTTTGCAGCCCGCCGACCCACCTGGCCGCCTGCTTGCGCCACCGACCTGTTGCGCGTGGCGGCTGCGCTGCGCCCCGATACGCTGATCGCCTTGCCGCATCTCTTCGAGAGCATCGGCGCATGGGCGCGGCGCAGCGGTGTGACGGATCGCCGCGCCTTGACGTTCCTGGATGCACAGTTGCTGATCAGCGCGCAAACAACGAGTGCCCACGCCAGCGCGCTGTTCGGCGCAGCGGCCTTGGACCTGCCGCGCAAGGGTGTGGTGCATCCCGAAGGCGGCATCGGCAGCATTAGCGAGCAGCTCGTTGAGGCAGTGCAGCGCTTTGGCGGGCAGGTGCTCTTTCGCCAAGAGGTGGTGCGTTTGGAGACGCGTGACGGCAGCGTTGTCGCTGCGCATACCAACAAGGGCTTGCGCGTGCCGTGCGACGTGTGCATCGCCAATCTAACACCCTGGGACTTGGCGCGTTTGCTAGGCGATGCAGCGCCGTCGCGCTTGGTCCGCGAGACGCGCACGCGCGCAGAGCCGTGGGGCGCGTTCACGCTTTACCTCGGCGTGGAGGACGACCCAAGCGCAGACCATCCAGACCACATCCAGGTTGTGCGCGACCACAACGCGCCGCTGGGCGAGGGCAACACCATCTTCATGTCATTCTCGTCGCGCGGTGATGCGCGCCGCGCGCCGCCCGGGCATCGCGCGCTCACCATTAGCACGCACACGCGCTTGGCGGAGTGGTGGCGCCTGCGCGAAACTCCAGGCATGAAGACTGCCTACGATGATCGCGTTGCCGCATACGCAGAGCGCATGCTTGACCTTGCTGAGCGGGCAGTGCCTGGGTTGCGTCGGCGCATTCGGCTGCAACTGCACGGCACACCGATCACGTTTCAGTTTTACACACGCCGGCACCGCGGCGGCGTGGGTGGCTTTCCCTTCACAAGCCTCTTCGCCGCGCGCGGACCTTGGACTGGCTTGGCGAACGCGTGGCTGGTGGGTGACTCCATCTTCCCCGGGCAGAGCACGGCCGGCGTGACGATGGGCGCGTTGCGCGTGTGCGATGAAGTGCTGCGCGCGTTCCCTGCGCCGCGCCCGTTGCCGCGCGTCGAAGTGGCGTAAAGCGCCATGCACACCACAGTGTGGATTTTGGGCGACCAGCTTTCGCCGCGTTGGGGAGAGTGGCTGCGCGAACGCGGGCTTGGACCGCACAACGCACGCGTGCTGATGATCGAAAGCGCCCAACGCCTGCGCGCGCGTCCGTGGCATCGTCACAAGCTGATCCTCGTGCTCAGCGCCATGCGCCATTTTGCTGAAGCGCTGCGCGCGCAAGGATGGGCGGTGGACTACCGCATGGCGCCGAGCTTCACCGCTGGCGTGCGCGATCACGTGCGCGAGTACGCTCCGCAGCGGCTGCTGGTCATGCGCCCGAGCACCTGGCAGGGCGCGCAGTTCATCGCGCAACGCGTGCCGCTGTTGCTCAACGGCACGGCGCTCGAAGTGTTGCCCAACCGCATGTTCCTCGCGCGCCCTGAGGATTTGGGCAGCGCCCGCTCGCCGTTGTTGGAGACGTTCTATCGCCGAATGCGGCGCCGCACTGGCTTCCTCATGGACGGCGAGCGGCCCGTCGGCGGGCGCTGGAACTACGACGCAGATAACCGCTTGCCCCCGCGCAAGACGTGGCGCGAGGGCAAAACGCACGACATCCCGCCGATCCCGCGTTTCGCGCCCGACGCCATCACCCAAGCAGTGATCGCTGAGGTCGCGCGCATCGAGACTGCCTGGGGCGCATTGGACGGCTTCGCCTTGCCGGTCACGCGCGCCGACGCGCTGCGCTTTTTTGAGGATTTTGTGGCGCACCGCTTGCCGAACTTCGGACCTTTTGAGGACGCCATGGTGAGCGGGCAGCCGTTTTTGTTTCATGCGGTGGTCTCGCCGCTGATCAACCTCGGTCTGCTAGAGCGCGACGAGCTGTGCATGGCTGCCGAGCGCGCGTGGCGTGAAGGGCGTGCGCCGATCAACTCTGTCGAGGGCTTCATTCGCCAGCTCATCGGCTGGCGTGAGTTCATTTACGCCATCTACTGGCGCGAGATGCCGCGCCTGCGCGCCATGAACGCGCTCAACGCGCATCATCCCCTGCCGCACTTCTACTGGGACGCGCAGACGGACATGGCGTGCTTGCGCGAGTCGGTGCAAGGCGTGTGGGATCGCGGCTACACGCATCATATCCAGCGCCTGATGGTGCTAAGCAACTTCGCCATGCTTGCTGGCGTGCAACCGCAGGCGCTGAACGAGTGGTTTCTTTCGGTTTACGTTGACGCCTACGACTGGGTGGTGACGCCAAACGTGATCGGCATGGGCACATTTGCCGATGGGGGAATTGTGGGCACAAAACCCTACGCGGCGAGCGCGAATTACATCAACAAGATGAGCACATACTGCGTGCGCTGTCGGTATCGCCCCGACAAGCGAGTTGGCGAGGATGCCTGTCCGTTCAACGCGCTCTACTGGGACTTCGTCGCACGCCACGCGGCGTACCTTGCGGCTAACCCGCGCACGGCAATGCCTGTGCGGGCACTGCAGCAAATGCCAGAAGCCGAAGTGCGCGCGCTGCGCAGGCAAGCCGAGCAATGGATTCAGCGCCTCGTGCTGACGTGAGCGCGCATAGGCTGCGGGGTATGCTCACGGAGGTGAACGTTTGGCGCGCGTTCGAGGTCCAAGGTGCCTGCGCTCCCGGGGATGACAGTTCGCAAACAATGCGCAGATAGCTTATTGCCCGCCGCTCTAAACCAAAGCGGTTACAACGTCGTATCATTAAAGCAACTATGACACAGTCCGAATTTGCCAAATGGTTGGAGAGCATCCTAGGGGACACGCCGATCGAGGAACTGGTCTCGCCCGAGGTGTTGAAGCACATGAATCGGGTGCAGTTGCAAGCCGAGCAGGCGGCTTGGAACTTTGCCAAGGAGGATGCGCGCGAGGCGTTCGAGATCACGCTGCGCGCCATCGCCAAGACCATGTTCGCCATTGGCTATGATGCCGGACGCGAGCAGGCGCAGATCGACGCTTGGCTCTCGAAGGGCGATGATGAGCCATCAGACGAGGGCGATGATGCGCCCCGCGGGCTGCTGCCTTCCTACTGATACAATCCACACACGGTGCTCAAACGAAGAAAAAGCCGCAGCCGCATATCCATCCGAATCGGCGGTGATGCAACTGGGGCAAACATCACCGCTGTAGGCGGCAGCTTGCATATCCACTCAAAAACCTCGCGCGCTGATGAAGCAGCAACCTCTGAGCCGCGCTCGGAGCTGCAGCGACAGCTTTACGACGCGCTGCGGAAGCGCTTCTCCCTCGCGGAGATTGAGAATCTGTGCTTCGAACTCGGCATCGCGTTCGACGACCTCGGCGCGACGCGCCGCGACAGCGCTGCGCGTGCTCTTGTGCAAGTCGCTGCTCGGCGTGGGCTGGAGCGCAAACTCGCCGAGCTGGTGGCGCGCGAGCGACCGGGCGCGATTAAGCTTCAATGACCGTCCAGAAGACGCCCGACGCTCCCGGCGAATTCGACCGCGAGCGCGTGCACTGGGAAGAAGACCTGCGCCCCTTTCGGCGCCTGCCGCGCGCGCCGCGCCCCAACACTCAGCAGCCTGTGCCCGCGATCATCCCTATGCTGGTGAGCTTTGCGCTGGTCAGCGCTGCGTGTGTTGGTGCGGTGCTGTTTCTGAACGCCAATCGTCCTGCGCTCACAGTGGTGTTGCCAACGGCGACCCCGCGCATCATCACGCCTACCCCTACGCCCTACATCCCACCAACCGCAACGCCCTACATTGCGCCAACAGCCACCCCCGAGCCGACTGCAACGCCTGCTCCGTCGCCCACGCAGTTTGGCGTCGGCGCCCGTGTAGTCATTGTGAACACAGGCGGCGGTGGACTTAACTTCCGACGCAAGCCCGGGCTCTCGGGTGAGCTGATTCGACGCCTGCCCGAGGGCACGACCTACGAAATCGTCGGCGGCCCTGAGCAGGTAGACGGCTTCATCTGGTGGCAGCTCCGCGACCCCACAGATGGCACCATCGGTTGGGGCGTGCAGAACTACATGCAGCTTGTGCCCTGACCTTGCTTGCGTGAAAGGAAAGAGGGGGATTGTGCAGGGCTTACGCATCAGGAATTTTAAGGTTCTGCGCGGAGCAAGCCAGCACCGTGAGCAAGAAGTCGTCGCTGCGCGCTGCGTGCAGGCGCCTCGCTTTGATGGCGCGTTCCCCCTCCTTCTCCTCGACGTCAGCCTGC
>JANWUW010000046.1 GCA_025057935.1 Thermoflexales bacterium | reverse complement strand
AGCAGCGTGCAGCCTCTGGAGATCAGGGCGCACTCGCTGTGCGTTGCGAATGTCCAGACCCAGCAAGTTCTCAATCCATGTGTAGCTGTAGAAGCCTCCTCGCCCCTGTCCGATTTGCACCAGCCAAGCCCAGACCTCGCTGGCTGGCGCGTGAATGGTCACAGCGTGGGTAGCGCACAACTTGGGATTCGGGGTGAGGTCGTCACCGGGCAGCCAGCTATCTGCCTCCTCAGGTGTGGCACCCCAGCGCAAGTGCCACGGTCGCACAAAGAATGCGTACGCAGCAACGGCTGCGGCGCTAACTGAAGAAAGCGCAAGCAGTGTTGAGAGACGCGAACTCTTGGGCATAGGCGCCTCGGTCCAGCTCCCTGGGTTGGATTGCGTAGCGCAAAGTTTACCGCCCTGCACAAAAGTCCATGAGAGGGGCTTCACTCCACCTTGCCGCAACGCAGCGCCGCGCGAGCTGCAGCAAGGTCCCAGAGCGCGCAACCTACACTCTTGAAGACGGTTACACCGCTGTGCGGCGGCCCAAGCACAGCCGCTGCAAGCGCCTCAACGCGCGTCCAATCTACCTCGGCTTGGATTAGATCGCCAGCTTCATGTCGTGCGCCGTCGAGCGTATCCACGACCAATCGCGCGCGCCGCACTAGCGAGGGCGGCAGTTCCGCCATGCTTGGCGTGAAAGCGCCTATTGCAGCAATGAAGGCGTCCTCGCGCACTGCATCGGGCAACACGGGCGACGTGCTATTGGTCGCCGTGATCACCATGCCGCACTCAGGCAGCACCGCCTGCAGGTCGTCTACTGCCTGCGCAGCGATGCCTTGTGCGGCAGCACGCGCTGCCAACGCCTGCGCTCGCGCCAAGTTACGCCCAAAGATGAAGATGTGCATGTCCTTGTAAGCATCGGCGAACGCGAAGAGATGCGCTTCCGCTTGTGTGCCGGCACCGACAATGAGCAGCGGTCCTCGCTGAGCCTGCGGCGAAGCGAGAGCCTGTGCTGCCAGCAAAGACAGCGCAGCGGTGCGGCGCGCTGTGACCACTTGACCATCCAGCCACATTAACCGCTCGCCGCTCTCGGCGCGCATCACCACAACTTCACCTTGCACGCGCGGCATCCCCAGCGTCTCATTGTGCGGATGGACAGTCACCAACTTGACGACGGCGAAATCGTCGTCAGCCGCTGGCATGGTGAGCAACACCCCACCGCGGGAAAGTTCGAGCTGCTGGCGCAGCGGCGCGACCACGCGCCCATCACGCATCGCTTGGAGCACACGATGAAGCTCGTCTACCAACGCGTTCCACGGCAGGCATGTTGCCGTTTCCTCTGCACTCAAACAGCGCATCGTTAAGGGCTCTTAACGTCTTTCCTCAGAGTTATACCCAAACGCGCCAACTTATCCACAGAGTTATCCACACTTATCCACAACCTGTGAGTTCAACCGACCAATCCACATATCCACACGCCACATCTTGGACTTATCCACACCTGTGGATAACCCTCACCGCAAATTCATCCACAGCTCATCCACAGGCTATTTGCTCTTGCAGAGGCTTCGTGGGCTACTTCTGGCTGTCTCAAGCGCGGGGTGCGCCATATATGGGCAGGGGTGATAGTTATCCACAACTTCCACAACCCAGCTACTACTTCTACAAAGCAAACTATGAGGATAATGCGCGCTAATGGGCTCGTTGTTCGAAATTGCTGAGCGCATTCGAGGCGCATGGGAAGAGAAAAACGCTGCTCGCGACCGCGCCATTTTGCTTTCCAGAGAGATCATCCGCTCCTGCGCTTTGAGCATGCGCGCTGTGCATCGCGATGCATGGCAAGAGGCTGAGGCGTACCTGCGCAATGCCCAGCAGCAACTCCGCGCGATGTGTGAAACGCTGTCACCGTACCCCGACCTGCTGTCCTCAGGATACGTGCAGGACGCGGCGAAGGAGCTCACTGAGGCGAGCATCCTGCTTGCCGTGGCGCGTGATGAGCCGCTGCCTGAGCCTGAAAGTCTTGGCGTAGAGTTTGCAGCTTATCTCAACGGCTTGGCAGAGGCGGCAAGCGAACTACGGCGACGAGTGCTCGACTTGATGCGCCAAGATATGCCCGCAGAATGCGAGCGCTTGCTCAGTTTCATGGACGACGTCTACGACGTGCTTGTGACGATGGATTTCCCTGAGGCGATCACAGGCAATCTGCGCAAAAACACCGATTTGGTGCGCGGTGTGCTGGAGCGCACGCGCGGCGATTTCACTCTCTTCGTGCGTGAGCGCCGCTTAAGACGAGCGCTTGAGGAAGTCGCTGCCCGCCTAGATGCAGACGAGAGAGCCTCACCCACTTGAAGCTTGCTCGACGACTGCGGCGAACTCGTTGAGCACCATCGCCGTTGCGCCCCATACCTCGCAGCCTGAGAAGCAAAATGCAGGCACTGTGCTCGTACGACCGTCGCTGAGCACGCGCTGCACAAAGCAGCGATTGCGCGGGTCAAGCAGGGCATCGAGGGATACTTCGATCACTGCTTCTACTTCCGACGGAGCGGGGCGGAAGCTCAGCCTTGTGGGCGCATACGCAACCACTGGGGTCATCCAGAAGTGACTGGGTTGCACGTAAACAGATGAGAGCGTGCCGAGAACGCACACCTGCTCGGGCGCAATGCCGAGTTCTTCGCTCGCCTCGCGCAGCGCTGTGTGAACGATGTCCCGATCGTGTGCTTCGCGTTGACCGCCAGGAAGCGCGATTTGCCCGCGGTGATGTGCAAGTGCAGGAGCACGTTGCGTGAGCACAAAGTGGAGCGCTCCTGCGCGCGGATACAGGAGCAGGAGCACCCCTGCTTGGCGCGCCGGGGGCAGGTCAGCCGAAGGCGCACTCAGGCGACCCGGCGGACGCATGCGCGCATGGGCGACCTCGCCAGGCAGCGTCCCCTGTAACGCAACCTGCAAACGCGCTAAAAACGCTCCAAGCTCGCTCACAACACACAAAATTATTGCGTCATGAGCGCTGCACCAACACATCCGCCTGATCCTGCGATTTCGTTCGATCAAACCGCCTTCAGGGCGCGCTCGCTGTGCACCTCACAGTGCCCTCGAACTCACCGGTCGAGTGGAAACGCTGCCGCTGTATTTCTTACGCATGCTACAAGCGAGAAGGCGCTGCTTGCAAGCACGAGCGAGGCGCGTCCAGCGGAGCTCGCGGCACGTTTCGGGATCGATCTGGCATTGCTGACGCTTTGGGCGTCGAGCTTGCAGCTCACTTGTCAATCACACTGCGCAGTATCCACAGGTACAAATGCTGAAGGGGCTTCCGCTTTGGGAAGCCCCTTCAGATGACATGCATCTCACTCCGCTTGTTCTGGCGCGGCACCTGCTTCTGGGTTTTCGTCCTCGACGACGATCTCAGCAATGCGTCGCTTCTCACGGCGCCGGCGGGCCTTCTCGGCTTTGGTCAGGCGCACCTCTTGCTTACGCTCGAGGCGCTTCTGGAAGCGATCCACTTGACCTTCGGTGTCAATGAGGCGCTGCTGACCAGTGTAGAAGGGGTGCGTGCCAGACCAAACGTCGAGGTGGAGTTCGGGCTTCGTAGATCCGATGGTGCCGACGAATTCACCGCCGACGTAGATTTTGGCTTGCGGGTAATACTTGGGGTGGATATCTTTTTTCATTGCGCTGCCTCCTGCTGAAGCTGCGCGAGCGGCGCAACGTTGACGCGCTTGCGCCCGCCGGGCAGCGTGTCGAAGACCACTACGCCGTCGGTGAGCGCGAAGAGGGTGTAATCCTTCCCCACGCCGACGTTAGCCCCTGGCTTGATGCGGGTGCCGCGCTGCCGCACAAGAATGCTGCCCGCGAGCACTACTTGCCCATCGTAGCGCTTCACGCCTAAGCGTTTCGCATGGCTGTCACGCCCGTTGACCGTCGAGCTGCCGCCTTTTTTGTGTGCCATTGCTCTGCCTCCTGCTCTTTCAGCCAATGATCTTGATGCGCGTGTAAACCTGTCGGTGCCCCTTCTTGCGGCGGTAGCGCTCCTTCGGGTGATACTTGAAAACGATGAGCTTGTCACCCTTCACATCGCCCAGCACTTGAGCTTGGACAGTACGACCTTCCACGTAGGGCTTGCCGACGGTTACCCCATTCTCGTCCGAGATCAACAACGCTGGAAACTGCAGCATGCTGTTGGCTGCAACGCCCAGCTTTTCCACGTAGAGCTCATCGCCGGGCGAAACGCGATACTGGCGAGTGCCGACCTCAATCACTGCGTACATTGCTGTTTCTCCTCTGCTTGCCAACCTGCCGGCTGCACTCAAGATCGCCTATCGCACCAGATCGTGCCCGGCAGGTGAGAGTAGCGACCTGCGTCTACTGCGGACTTTGCATTATACCGAGCGACGCAAGAGGCTAAACTGAAGCGAGGCGTCTTCGCCCCTGCTTCCTTTCCTGTCTAAGCGCAGCCTGTATAATTGGGAGCGACTTCCACAAGAGCGCTGCGGGTTTTAGACGCGAAAGCGTCTGAGATCCGCATTATTGCTTTGTGGAGGTTCTCAGGCGCCCGCAGCCTCAGCGGTTAGCTCTTGAGGCAACGCCCAAAAGTGTGTTCACTTGCCTGCTGCGCTTCTTGTTGCAACGTCAAGAGGAGGTAGAACCATGTCACAAGTGCGTCTTCGCCCACTCGCTGGGCTTTTGGGAATAGGAGCTTTGCTGCTTTCTGCATGCGCCCAAGTGCCGACGCCTGCTCCGCAGCAACCCCCCGCACAGCCGCCTGCCGAGAGCGGCGCTGCTACGCAAGCCCCGCAACCGGCAGCCGCGGAAGAGTTCCGCGTCGGCATGGTTATCGTCGGCCCAATGAATGACAAGGGGTGGAACGAATCGCACGTTGAGGGTACCAAGTATGTGATGGCAAAGATGCCAAACGTCAAGTTCGACTACGTGGATAAGGTGAACCCGGGCGACCGCCCCAACGTGAAAGGTTCGCAGGTTGCCGACGACCTGATCGCGCGCGGCGCTAAGCTGATCATTTTCAACTCCGACGACTTCAAAGATGACGCGCTCGAGACTGCGAAGAAGCACCCTAACATCCCAGTCGTGCACGTGTCGGGGGACTACGCTTGGAAGGAGGGGCGAAACTACAAGAATCAGCCGAACCTGATCAACTTCATGGTGAAGATGGAGCCAGGCTGGATGATCGCCGGCTGCGCTTCCGCGCTTGAGACGGAGAATGGCAAGATCGGCACGCTCGGTCCTCTGATCAACGAGGAGACGCGCCGCTACGCGAACGCGGCTTACCTCGGCGCGCGTTACTGCTGGGAGAACTACCGCAAGCGTGACCCGAAAGAGCTGCAATTCAAGGTGACTTGGATCGGCTTTTGGTTCAACATCCCTGGCGTCACGCTTGACCCGACCAAGGTCGCTGATGATTTCTACAACAGCGGCTTCGATGTGGTGATGAGCGCGATCGACACGCCCGAGGCGGCTGTTCAAGGCAGGAAAGCCGCTGACGCCGGCAAGAAGGTGAAATACCATCACTACGACTTCAAAGGCGGTTGCGAGCTGGCGCCAGAGATCTGCATCGGCGTGCACTACTACAACTGGGGGCCAGGTTACCTGAAGATCATCCAGAGCGCCATGCAGGGTCAAATTGGCGAGACGTGGATTTGGGCGGAGGGGAACCTCAAAGATCTCAACAACCCCGACACGTCCGCTTTCGGCTACATTAAGGGGAAGGCGCTTCGCCCAGAGAACGCCTCGCTACTCGATGAGTTCATCAAAGGACTTGCCGATGGCAGCATTGACTTGTGGAAGGGCCCACTGAACTTCCAAGATGGCACGGTGTTCCTCAAAGAGGGCGAGCGCGCCACCGACCAACAGATTTGGTACATGCCGCAGCTGTTGGAGGGCATGGAAGGTCAAAGCGTGCCCACCAGCTAAGCGAGCGATAATTCAAGGGGCGTGGTTGCGCCTGAGCGCTTCACACACCAAGCCCGCTCTCCTCAGCGAGGGCGGGCTTGTGTTTTTGAAGCGCACAACCTGAGCTGATTGCCAGTCACAAAACGGCAGCGTAAAGCCACCAGAAGCGCTCACGCGGCGCGGCTGCTTCTAGCTCTGGTTCCCAGATGAATGCCCCTGGCTCAAAGCGCGCGCGCAGTCGCGCGTCGCACAGACGGAGGCGCGCTAACTGGGTGGACAACTGCGCGACGTCGTCTTTGAGCAGCTCAAGCTTGAAGCGCGTGTGCGCATGCGTGCGGTAGCCCGAGAGCCGATTGAAAGCATGGACGCGCGCGGCATCCTCGCTGCGGTCGTTGAGGAACATTTCCCAAGTGTCGAGGCGGCTTTTGAATTCGCGGCGCGCTTTCTGGGTGTAGAGCTCGGCAGCACGACTGCGCACTTTGCTTATCACTGAACGCGCGCGATGGAGCGCCTCGTCCACGCGCGCCGCATCTTGCGCGCGCAGCGCAGCAAGACGCCATTCCGTCTCCAACCACGTGCCAATGGTTAGCATCGGCATCATGCGACCGCGCACGCTGCCGACAGGGTAAAACAGCACCTCCGCGTGAATGTAGTCGTCGAACTGCTCAGCGACAACTTCGGCAAAGATCAAATCGTTGCTGAGGTCCATGCGTCAGTTGCCGCTGAGGAAGCGCTGGCGTGCTGCCGCGTTAGGAGTGACGTAGACGGCCATCACCCATGCCTCACCGTTCGGCGCTTCAGGAAACTGCACTCGCCACCAGTTGCGATCGCTGGAGATTCCGAGCACCGTGAGCGCTGTACCTGAAGGCACACTCGCGATAATCGCTGCTCTAGGCGATGGCGCGGCTCGCACCCTTAGCCGCGACTTACCCGTTTGTGCCACAACTTGAGGCGTGTTCGAAGCGAGGTTGTTGCCAGTTGCGGCTCGTGAGCCTGCCGCTGAAGCATTCATGCCCAGCGCTGCGCGCGCCGCCTCGTTGAAGTCGATCACCGAGACATGCAGGAAAGCTTCGCGCCCAGCATACTCCACTTGCCACCATTGGCGGTCGGGTGTGTGCGCCTTCAGGGGTAGCTGCGTGCCTTGTGGAAGCTGGGCGAGAATGTTGCGATCATCGAAGAGAGGCGACGTGCGCAGGTTGGCGAATGGGGTCTTGATGATCACTGCAGGTCTGTCGGGGGCAGTGCTCGATGCAGATTGGGCTTGAGCTTGAGTGGGAGCAGGCTGTGCAGCGGCAGGGGCTTGGAGCTGAGGCGTGGGCGTCGGACCGGAGACTACAACCAGTTCAGCGTCGTCAACATACACGTCGTTGTGAATGACTGGGTATTCCGCGGTAGCGTCGATCACCACGGCGATGACGTCTGAAGCGGCGACTGCTTCTACTGAAGCTTGCCCCCATGTGTCGTATGGGCGAATCCACGGACCGCACACCGTGGTCGGGTCGTTGACGTCGGGCTTAAGGATCACACGCCCTAGCGTTTGAATGCACGCGCGCACCTGCAGACCGCCTGGCTCGCGTGCGGAGCTGAGCGGCAGCTCGTTGGAGTTCGTCGTGAGCAAGTTCGCCCAGAAGCTGAAGCGCAGGCGCGTGCCGGGTTGCACGCCGCGCACCAACTGATACAGCCCTGCAGAGCGATTGAGCGACCAGTAGTTGAAGAAGCTCGCCGAAGTTGGATAGCTGCGCACGCGGTCTGCGGCGATGTCCACCGTCATGACGCGGAACTCAGGCGCGCGATTGATCTGGTCTTGGTTGACCTCAGCGCCGCTTTTGCACGTCCAGTAGGCGCTC
Organism: Thermoflexales bacterium; assembly: GCA_025057935.1. Classification (GTDB taxonomy): domain Bacteria; phylum Chloroflexota; class Anaerolineae; order J036; family Brachytrichaceae; genus DRWP01. Next base: position 117,618 of record JANWUW010000046.1, on the reverse strand, counting down.
CACTCGTGGGGCGTGATGGCGTTGTCCTTTGGAACACCGATCGCGCACAGGTCAGGGTTTGTTTGTGCGGGCCAGTCGAAGCGCGGATTGCGCAGCAAGTTTCCGCTTGTCTGGGCTTCGGCGGGGCGCAGCGCTCCGGACCAAGCGGCGAGGAGCAAGCCCACAAGCCACCAGCACAAACATCGCACGCGCGCGGCTGCTACCATGATGAAGATTATAGGGCGCACTGAGAAAGCGCATAGGCGCCGGCGCGCTCACGCGCGTCGCAGCCCGCTCAGGGCGACTGAGAGGCGCTTGCCGCCAACCGAAAGGAAGAACACTTCAACCTCTTCGTCATCGCGGCGCAGCGCGCTGCTCAGCACGACGCCCTCTCCGAACTCAGGATGCACCACGCGATCGCCGGGCTTGAAGCGTGTGCGGCGTGCAGGGGCAGATGAGGGCGCAGCTCTATCCCACGTCGCAGCGCTGGGTTTCCCTTTAGCGGCAAAAATCGAGGCGTGCACGTCGAGCAGCGCCTCGGGCAAATCAAGCAAAAAGCGCGAAGGCTCGGCCGCGTCATTGCTGCCCCATTGCCTGCGCCAGAACGGATACAGCAGATACAGCCGCTCCTTTGCGCGCGTAATTCCGACATACATCAGTCGTCGCTCCTCGGCCACGCCTTCCTCGTCGTCCATACTGCGGCTGTGGGGCAGCACGCCCTCCACCAACCCAACGATGAACACCACGCGGAACTCCAGCCCCTTCGCCGCATGCAGCGTGAGCAGCGTGGGGGCGTTCGCATGTTCGTCGTAGTTGTCCACATCGCTGACGAGGGCGATGTTCGCTAGGAACTCGGCAAGCATCATGTCGCCAGCTTCTGCTGCGACGCTACGCAGCTCGTTGACGTTTGCCCATCGCTCCTCGCCCTCGGGCGTGCCGTCGAGCAAGAACTCGCGGTAGCCGCTTGTTTGCAGGATATGGTCGAGAAGCTGGCTCACATTTAGCTCGTCGCGCAGGCGGATCCACTGTTGCCAAAGCGCGCCGAACTCGCTCAGCGCCCTCGCAGCACGTCCTTCAAGCTCGCCCGAGGTGATGAGCTCGAGGCAGGTGATGCCGCGTGCGTACGCGGCGCTCTCCAGCGCCTTGAACGTTTTCTCGCCAATGCCGCGTGGCGGCACGTTGATGATACGTTGCAGGCTCACTGTGTCGGCTGGGTTGTTGACGATGCGAAGGTACGCCAGCACATCGCGGATCTCTTTGCGGGCGTAGAAGCGCGTGGCGCCCACGAGGCGATAGGGCATGCTTGCGCGGATGAAGGCGTCCTCCAGCGCGCGCGACTGCGCGTTTGTGCGATACATCACCGCGATCTCGCCGGGCTGCGCCGCCTTCCGCCGCACCAGCTCAGCGATCGTGTCCACCACGTACTGCGCTTCCTCGTTCTCGTCGAACAGCTCGCGCACCACAATCTTGGGGCCGTCACTGCGCTGCGCAACGAGCCGAGTCGGGCGACGGTCAGGGTTTTTGCGAATGATCGCCATTGCCGCGTCGAGGATGACTTGGGTGCTGCGATAGTTTTGCTCGAGCGTGATCACGCGCGCATCTCGAAAATCTTCGAGCAGGCGCTGCACGTTGCGGTGGTCGGCGCCGCGCCACGCGTAAATGCCCTGGTCGGGGTCGCCCACGCAGAAAAGGTTGCGATGTTTGCCAACTAAGAGCTTGAGCAGGGCGTACTGCGCGAAGTTGGTGTCTTGGAACTCGTCCACCAGCACGTGAAGCAAGCGCTCCTGATATTGCGCGCGCACGATCTCATCGCGCTCTAGGAGCCATACCGCCTCAGCGATGAGGTCATCGAAGTCCAGGGCATTGTTAGCGCGCAAGAGCGCGTTGTAGCGCGGATACACGCGCGCGGCGATCTCCTCGTGATAGCTCTGCGGTTGGAAGTGCTCCGGCTTCACGAGGGCATTCTTCGCGTTGCTGATCACCGCGTGAACAGCCGAGGGGCGATGCTTCTTTTCATCCACTTTCAGCTCAGCCATCACAGCTTTGACCACGCTGAGCTGGTCGTCGGTGTCATAGATGGAGAAGTCGCGGTTGAGGCCGGCGCGGTCTGCCTCGCGGCGCAGCAGGCGCGCGCATAAGCTGTGGAAGGTGCCCAGCCAAAGGTCGCGCGCAGCAGACACGCCGACCAGGCGCTCGATGCGCTCGCGCATCTCTTGAGCTGCCTTGTTTGTGAAGGTCACCGCCATCAAACGCGGAGGCGGCACGCCCCGAGCGAGCAGGAAAGCGGCGCGCGCCGTGAGCACGCGCGTTTTGCCACTGCCCGGACCAGCAAGCACGAGCGTAGGACCTTCAGGAGCCTCTACCGCTTGGCGCTGCTGCGCGTTAAGCGCATCGAGGATGGACTGCACGCGCGGAATTTTACGGCGTAGGGGTGGGCGTCGGCGCGATGGTCAGCGTGGGTGTTGGCGTCGCCATGGGGATCGGCGTTGGGGTGGGCGTGCTCGTCGGTGTCGGTGTGAGGGTTGGGGTCGGAGTAGGCGTTGGCGTGGGAGTAGAGGTCGGTGTGGCGGTAGGGGTTGCGGTAGGCGTAGGCGTGCGCGTCGGTGTTGGCGTGGGCGGCAGCGTCGCTGGCGTGGGCAGCGTTGCAAGCAGAGTGTCGTTAGGCACGCTCACTACCAGTTCCGAGATCCAACCCCAGCGCTCTTCGTCGAGGCGGATGAGGAACCAGCGCCCGCTTGCGTTGCGCGTCTGCGCCAGGGGGGCAATGCGGAAGTTGCGCGGCAGCACATCTACCACGTCGAAGTTGGTGCTCGGTCCACTGCGCACGCGAGCGCCAGAGATGCTTGTCACTAGGAATGGCGTGGGAGTTGGGGTTGACGTGGGGAGCGATGTCGGCGTTGGGGCGGGTGGCAGGGCAATGGGCGAGGGCGTCAGGCTGGGCTGTGGGGCAATGATGAACAAGGTCGGCCGTGGCGTGAGCGGGGTGGACGGCGCTGGCGGTGCAGTGAGGCGCGGCACCCCGAAAACGAGCACAACGATTACACTCACTGCACCTGCCCCTGCTGCAAGGGCGCCAATTGCCCATCTCCTGCGTAGTATGGCGCTTGCGGGCGCAGCCCGTCGCACTTCAACCGTCTCGGGCAACAGCTTCTGTAGCGAGGGTGCGCGTGGAAGAGCAGGACGAAGGGCAGAGGGAGTGAGCAAGAGCGCTTCAGCCGATTGTTGCAGTGCAGCTTGCGCGAACGCCTCGGCGAGAGCAGTGGCTGTCTCAAAGCGATCTTCAGCGTTCTTTGCCAGCGCCTTCGCAAGCACGTGAGCGCACGCTTCAGGCAGGTCTGGACGCGCTGCACGTAGATCGGGCACGGGCTCGAGCACATGCTTCATGGCGACGCTGATGCCGCTCGGCCCTTGGTAGGGCGGCGCGCCTGTGAGCATCTCGTAGAGCACCACGCCAAGCGCGTAGATGTCGCTGCGCGGCGTAAGCGTCTTGCCAAGCGCTTGCTCGGGGCTCATGTAGGCAGGCGTGCCGAGGACGGCGCTGCCAGTGAGCGTCGCGTTTGTGCCTTCGAGCTCGTAGAGCTTGACGATGCCGAAGTCGGATAGGAATGCCTCGCCATGGGCGTCGAAGAGGATGTTGCCTGGCTTGAGATCGCGATGGATCACCCCATGCGCGTGCGCCTCGTCCAGCGCTTGCGCAATGCGATACGTGATCCGCGCTGCGTCGCGCACGTTGAGCCGACCCTGCGCAAGCAGATCAGCGAGCGAACCGCCCGCCATGTAGCGCATGACGAGGTAGGGCTGCCCGTCCTCTTCTCCGAGGTCATAGACAGGCACGATGGCAGGATGTTCCAGCGCGGCGATGATGCGCGCTTCGCGCTCAAACCGCGCGCGCAGCTCTGGGCGATTAAGCGTGCGCGGCAGCACCTTAATGGCGACGTCGCGCCCGAACTTGGGGTCGTGTGCCAAGTACACCACTGACATGCCGCCGCGCGACAGCTCTGCTTTCACTTGGTATCGCCCGATCGTGCGCATCGCCCACCTTAAGGAACGCGGTTACCCAAGCAGCCACGCGGCAACTACAACGACCACTGCGCTAACGCCGGCTGAGACAAACACGGAGCGCGTCTTCAGAAAGGTCGTCACACCCACAACGTGCCGAATCACAGCGAACAGGAGCGTGCCCCACGAGAGCGGCAGCAGCGCAAGGTTGAGCACGCCGAAGAGAAATCCGCTTGCTGCTCCAGCGAGAGGAGCTGACCAGCCCAGTGCAGTGCGCAGCTCGGTAAGCCACACCGCGCGTGCCACGATCTCCTCTGGAAGAGTGAGGAGCAGGAAAACCAGCGCAGTCTGCAAGATCGGGTTCGGCGACAACGTGAGCCACGACAAAGCAGGCGCGCTCGCCACAAGCGCCTCGCTCGGGCGAAGATCCAAGGTGCGGAAGAAAAGAAGATCGAGCAAACCTACACCGACAAGCACGCTTGCCGCGATTCCAAACCAGTGATCAGCTTTTCGTCCTGCGCTTGCGACGAGCTGCGCGCTTTGCTTGTTCCCCACGCCTGCAATGAGCGCCAAAAGGGGCAGCGCTGCCAGCCAGAAGAAGGGCAGAGGTACAGCGGGATCGAGCATCAGCTCAGGGAAAGCGTCGAACGCCCAGGCGGCCCAGAGCGCGAGCGCGGCGCTTGCCCACAGGAAGTTCAGGCGCGCGCGCAGCTCGCTGGGCACAAGCCAGCCCAACGCGACCACGACCAGCAAGACCATCGCGCGCGCGAGGATCTCGACCGCAGATAGCGGTTGTTGAGGAACATCCTGAGAGAACGCTAGCAGAGTGGGCAAGGCAATGGCACCCAACGCCAGCGTGCGGTCGCCTTGCCGCGGCGGTGATGCGTTCAGCAGCGCACACGCCGTGGGCAGGAAGAGCAGCATACCTGCGAGCAGTGCCTCGCCTAGCTCTGGCACCCATGGGCGCTCGGGTAGCAGCGGCAGCAGAGGGAAGAGCACAAGCAACGCGACCAGCGCCGTGAGAAGGGGCTGTTGGCGTGCGAAGATGCGCATCTTGCTTGCAGCATGATGCGTGGTCAGGGCAAGGTAGCTGCCGATCAGCACGCCCACGACGGACAGGGGATATGCACGCATGCTTGGGTCGCGCGCACTCAGCGCCTCTGCAACCACGAATATCATCCCAAGCCACAACGCGACTCGCATCACCCCCTCACTCCTAACCCAACGCGATGCGAAGGGCGTGGCAGCCTTGGAACGGCTGATGAAACGCATCGCGCTGCAATTCTAGTGCATGGGCTGATGGTGCCGACAAAGTGGAGGCAGCTTGCTCTCAATGCTGAACTCAGCACGGCAGATGCACAACTGCATGGGCTTGACGAACACCGCGAGAGGACGAGAATGCGGCGCTCCCACGAAGGCAGAGCGGTCTGTGTAGACCACGCTGAGCACAACGTCAGCTCGCGCCGATAGCCGATGCACATCGGTTATACTCGGGCGCGCCAAAGCATCGGCGCAAGTGTAGATGTCTGCTTGGAGGACAACTTAGATGGTTCGCTCGGATTCGTCCCCGTTTCGGCTCGAAGACTTGACCGCAGCGCTCAAGGCGCAGATTGAAAACTTCGCTCCCGCGCTGACGGCAGTGGATGTGGGCACTGTGCGCGAGGTCGGTGACGGCATTGCGCGCGTCACTGGCTTGGCTGGCGTGCAATCCCAAGAGCTAGTGGAGTTTCCCAAGACGGGCACGTATGGCTTGGCGTTCAACCTCGAGCCCGATGAAGTCGGTGTCATCATCCTTGGCGATTACACCCGGATCGAGGAGGGCGACCTCGTGCGCAGCACCGGGCGCGTGATCTCGGTTCCGGTCGGCGACGCGCTGATTGGGCGCGTTGTGGATCCGCTGGGGCGCCCGCTCGATGGCAAAGGTCCTATCAACACCAATAAGTTCCGTCCTCTGGAGCGCATCGCGCCTGGTGTGATCAAGCGCGCCAACGTGGACACGCCGCTGCAGACTGGCATTAAGGCGATCGACGCCCTCATCCCTATTGGGCGTGGGCAGCGCGAGCTGATCATTGGCGACCGCAACACTGGCAAGACGGCTATCTGCATTGACACGATCATCAACCAGAAAGGCAAGGGTGTGGTCTGCATCTACGTCGCCATTGGTCAGAAGTTGGCGCAGGTGGCGCGCGTCGTGAGCACGCTTGAGCGCTTTGGCGCGATGGAATACACCATTGTGGTGGTCGCTTCGGCGGCTGATTCAGCGACGCTGCAATACATCGCGCCCTACGCCGGCTGCGCCATGGGCGAGGAGATCATGGAGAACGGCGTGACCATCGGCGGGCAGTTCATCAACGACGCGCTGGTGGTATACGACGATCTCACCAAGCACGCCTACGCTTACCGCCAAGTCTCGCTGCTGCTTCGTCGCCCACCTGGTCGCGAGGCATACCCCGGCGACATCTTCTACCTACACTCGCGCCTGCTTGAGCGCGCCGCGCGCCTTGCTTACCAATGGGTGATCCGCGAGGCGGACGATTCGGACGAATGGGGCGATGGTCACAGCGTTAACGGCAAGATCTACGACGGCGCTATTGGCGAAGAGACCGCGCGCCACGACATGAAGGCGCTCGAAGCCGAGACGGGCAAGAAGTACAAGCTCGTGAAGAATCCACGCACAGGCGGATCGCTCACCGCGTTGCCGATCATCGAGACCCAGCTCGGCGACGTTTCCGCTTACATCCCGACCAACGTGATCTCGATCACCGATGGTCAGCTCTTCCTCGAAACCGATCTTTTCAACGCCGGCATTCGCCCTGCGATCAACGTTGGCATTAGCGTCAGCCGCGTCGGTGGCGACGCGATGACGCGGGCGATGAAACAAGTCGCCGGGCGCCTCAAGCTCGACCTCGCGCAGTTCCGCGAGCTGCAAGCCTTCGCCACATTTGGCAGCGACGTGGATAAAACCACATTGGCGTTGCTTGAGCGCGGTCGGCGCATGACTGAACTGCTCAAGCAGCGCCAGTATGAGCCACGCCCGCTGTGGGCGATGGTCACGGCGATCTTCGCCGGCACTAACGGTTATCTCGATAAGATCCCCGTCAACCGCATTCAGGAGTGGGAGGAGCGCTTCCTCCAATACCTCGAGATGTCCTACCCTGACATTGTGAACGCGATCATGACCGAGAAGCGCCTGAGCGATGAGACCATCGCCAAGCTCAAAGCTGCCATTGAGGCGTTCAACAAGACCTTCTGAGCAGCACCGCTGAACATGGCAACGCCACGCGAGATCAAACGCCGCATCCGCAGCGTGCGGAATGTGCGGCAGATCACGAAAGCTCTGGAATCGGTCGCTGCTGGGCGCGTGCGCCGTGCTCAACAAATGGTAGAAGCTACGCGCCCTTATTCGCGCCTAGCGCGCGACGTCTTAGCGAACGTCGCGGCGCTCGCGGGTGGCGAGACACGCCACCCCCTCCTCGATACGCGCACCACGGTTAAAGCGCGCGAGGTGATTCTGATCAGCGGCGACCGCGGGCTGTGCGGTGCCTTCAACAGCAACGTCGCGCGCCTTGCCCTTCAGTTCGTGCGCGAGTCCGCAGTCCCAGTGCGCTTCATCACGCTCGGCAAGAAGGGGCGCGACCTCATCTTCCGGCGGGGCGGACGCATTGTGGCTGACTTCTCGCCATTGCCCTCACGCCCCACCGTGATGGACATCGCACCTGCGGCGCGTGCTGCAATTGATGACTTCCTCAACGGCGAGGTGGACGAGGTTTACTTGTGCTTCACTGAGTTCCTCTCGCCTTCGCAGCAGCGCCCCACCTTAAAGCGGCTGTTGCCCCTGGTCGCGGAGTCGCTTGCCCCAGACCAGCGGCCGAGTGGACCGCGCCCTGCGTATGAATTCGAGCCAGACCCGAGTCAAATCCTGAACACGCTGCTGCCGCGCCTCACCGAGTTACAAGTGTATCAAGCCGTGTTGGAGTCGCTAGCGAGCTTCTACACGGCGCAGCGCATCGCCATGCGCAATGCCACCGACAACGCCAGCGAACTGATCGTCTCCCTCACCCTCAGCTACAACAAAGCGCGCCAGCAAAGCATCACAAGCGAGCTGCTCGATATTGCTGGCGGCGCCGAAGCGCTGCGGAAGGCGCTTCAGCAAGCACACTGACTAAACACACCCCGTGCCCACTCGCGACGATCGAAACACGAACGCGCGCACCTTGCAAGAAGGATGCGCGCGTTTCTTTTTGGACCTGAGGGGACTCGAACCCCTGACCTCTTCAGTGCGATTGAAGCGCGCTCCCAACTGCGCCACAGGCCCTCAAGCCAAGCGGGAGACGGGACTTGAACCCGCGACCTGTTCCTTGGCAAGGAACCGCTCTACCAACTAAGCTACTCCCGCGCCTACGGTATGCGATTCTAGCTTGCTTTGGTGAAGTCGTCAAGGCTGAACCGTATAATCCACTTGCAATGGCGCCGATCACGCTAACGCCGATCGCAGTTGGCGACTTAGTGGAATTGCGCAAGCCGCACCCTTGCGGAGGGCGCGAATGGATGGTGGTGCGTGTCGGCGCTGACATTGGCTTGCGCTGCACAAGGTGTCAGCGGCGTGTGCTGCTGCCGCGGCGGGAGTTTGAACGCCGCTTGGCGCGCCTCATGCACCACGCCCAGCGCACCGAAGCCCCTCTGGAGACCTCATGAAGCCTAGAGTAGTCCTCCTTTACGGCGACACTGGCGGCGGGCATCGCAGCGCCGCGCAAGCTATCGAAAAGGCGCTTCACATGCGCTATCCAGATCAGTTTGAAACTGCGTTGGTCAACGGCTTGCGCTACGCGCCCTTCTTCGTCAACGCTTTCACTGAGACTTACCCCATGTGGGTGAACTACGCGCGCGTGCTTTACGCGCTCGGGTTTCACGCAACCAACGATCGTCGGCGCGTCCTTGCGCTGCGCAACGTCCTCGACCCGCTCAGCGAGAAATCCGTCGATGCCATCGTTGAGAACAACCCAGCCGATCTCTACATCTCGTGCCACCCCTTGTTCGCGCAGAGCGTGCCTGGCGCCCTGCGTCGGCTAAAGCACCCCGCGCCGATCATCCATGTGGTCACTGACCTAGTGTCGGGTCACGTCGCGCATTACACTCCAGAAGTCGATCACTTAATCGTCCCAACAGAAGAAGCGCGCCAACAGGCGATTCGCAACCTTGTGCCGCCAGAGAAGATCAGCGTGTGCGGTCAACCTGTTGCGCCTGACTTCGCTGAGCGCTGCAAGAAGCGCGCAGAGACGCGTGCGGCGCTGGCTCTCGGCGATCAGCTCACAGTGATGGTGATCGGCGGAGGCGATGGCATGGGGCGGCTTGAGATTACGGCGCGCTACCTCGCGTTGAGCGGGTTGCCAATTCAGTTGCTCGTGGTGTGCGGGCGCAACCAGACCGTGAAAGAGAATCTCGAGTTCCTCAACCCGCGTGTGCCGATGAAGGTGTTCGGCTTCGTGAACAACATCCCTGAGCTGATGGGCGCCTCAGATATCCTAGTGACGAAGGCGGGACCCGGCACGATCTGTGAGGCGTTTATCGCTGGCTTGCCCATCATTCTCTACGACGCTGTCCCCGGTCAAGAGGACGGCAACGTGGACTACGTAGTGAAAAACGGCGCTGGGGCGTGGTGTCCCTTCCCGTGGACGGTGGTGCGACAGGTGAAGGAGTGGATCAACGACCCCGAGGCTTTGGCGCGCGCGAGAGCAGCTTCACAGCGACTTGCGCAGCCGGACTCGGCACTCCGCATTGCCGATGTGGCTGTGGACGTTCTGCAGCGCGCGCAACTTGATCGCGGCGCAGCAGCAAGCGAACACTCCGCCACCGCAGAGCGCTGGGATGTCGGCTCTGCCCCTGAGCGCTCTGCGGCGTCGTCATAGCGGAGTGAAGTCAGGCTTCTTCCTCCTCTTCTTCCTCGAATCCTTCGTCGTCTTCCCAGAGGAACTCATCCTCTTCCTCTTCATCCTCATCAAACTCGAACTCTTCTTCGTCGAAGTCTTCCTCCTCGTCCTCAAACTCTTCATCCTCTAGGTCTTGCAGCTCGAAGTCCTCGTCGAGCTCCTCCTCATCCTCGAATTCCTCGTCGAAGTCCTCCTCTTCGTCGAAGTCTTCCTCATCAAACTCCTCTTCGTCGAATTCTTCCTCATCGAATTCGTCCTCGTCGAACTCATCAAAGGTGTCCTCGTCGTCCTCAAGGGCGAAATCTTCTTCATCGTCTTCGCGTGGACCTGCGACGTTGAGAATGCGCAGCCCAGGCGTGAGGGGGTGCTCAGTGTGGGAGTGCAGCGTGTCCTCGTCGAGGACTGCGTTGGTGTCGAGCAAAGTTTGCGCGTTCATAGGGAAACCCTCTGTGTGAAACTCAGGCTATGACGGTTTGCGCGGGCGATTATAGGAGACGCAGAGGCGTGGCTTTGCGCGCAAAGGCGTCCGAGTGAGGTCGGTTGCTGGTGATGCGTTCAGCTAAGCTGCCGAGGCTCGGGCTGCGGCTTAGGACGCATGGGAAAACGTGTCAGCACCGTGATCGCCTCAGGCATTAGGGCGCGGCTTCCAAGCGCGGCAAACGGCTTAATCGGTTCTGGTAGAGGCTCGGGGAGCGCCAAGACGTAGAGGGCTGTGCCTTCGGCGGTGAAGGACTTCTCCACAACAGCTAGTCCGATCAGCACGCCCTCAGCGTCAGCCGCGCATGAGGTCACTGTGCCCACCACGCGCCCGCGCCGATCGAGCACGGGATCGCCGAGCTTTGGCGGGCGCACGCTGCGCTCGTTCACGCGGAAGCGCACCATGCCGAGGGAGTTGTGCGCAGCTTTCTCGGCATACGCATCACGTCCGATGAAGGCAGCAGCCTTTTCGAGCTTCACGAAGTTGTCGAAGCCGATGTGATACGGCGCTAGGTTGAGCGGCCCGCCCAACTCATGACCGTAGAGCGGCAAGCCCGCCTCAATGCGCAGGCTATCGCGCGCGGCTAGCCCGCAAGGGCGCAGCCCTAAGTCGCGCCCTGCTGCTAGCAGAGCATCCCACAGCGACACAGCACGGCTCGGATGCACAAACAGCTCGTAGGCAATGCGTTCGCCCGTGTACCCAGTGCGCGCGACGATGACCTCGTGATCAGCGAGCCGAACGTGCGTGACGCCTGCGTATGGCAGCCCCTCGAGCAGCGCCAGCGTATCAGTCAGGCGCGCCAAGATGTTGAGCGCTTGCGGTCCTTGCAGGGCGAGATCGACGCGCTGCGCCTCGCCGCTGCTTGGGTGCTGCAGGTCGCGCAGCAGGACGTCGTGGGCAGCGCAGTCGCGCTGTTGCTGCAGCCAGCGCCAATCCTTCTCTGCGTTCGCCGCGTTGACGACCATCATGTATCGCTCAGGCTCGAGGCGATAGATCATGATGTCGTCAATCACTTCGCCGGCTTCGTTCAGCAGAAAGCTATACTGCGCGCGACCTACAGCGAGGCGGCTCACATCGTTAGTGCTCACGCGGTCGAGGAAGGCAGTGGCTTGTGTGCCGCTTACTTCGAACACGCCCATGTGTGCCACGTCGAATAAGCCAGCAGCTGTGCGCACTGCTCGGTGCTCCTCGCGCGTGGAGGCATACCAAAGCGGCATTTCCCAACCGGCAAACGGCGCCATGCGCGCGCCTAGGCGGCGGTGGGTCTCGAAAAGCGCTGTGCGCTTGAGCTCAGTCATGGTCAGCGGATTGTAGTCAGCGGAGCGTAGCCTTGTGCAGCGGCAACCTGCTGCCCTGCTGGGCTGAGCGACCACAACACGAAAGCGCGCAGCTCGTCGGTGGGTTCACGCGCCGCGACAAAATACACTGTGTGTGCGAGCGGATAAGATCCGCTAGCGATGGTTTCCGGCGTTGGGAGCACGCCTTCGAGGGCGAGAGCGCGAATGGGCAGGTTTGTTCGCGCCACTAGGGCGCCTGGCGCATAGCCGATGGCACCAGGATTGAGCGCCACGTAGTTCATCATCGTCTCTGGCGTTGGCATGACCACAGCCTCGAGCGTGAGGCGCACATCGCCCATGATGAGCTGATCGAACAACAGGCGCGTGCTGTCGCCGGCTTCGCGCACAGCAACTTTGATGTCCCCGAGCGCGCTGGCACCGTATTCAGCCCACTGATTGCGCTCGCCTGCGAAGATTGCACGCACTGCATATAAAGGCAGGCTCTGCACGGGATTGTCCTTGTGCACGATCACCGTGACGGCATCCATGGCTGCATCCACAAACCACCACTGCACGCCGGGCGCAGGCGGCGGAGGGAGCAGCGTGGTTGCAGCTAACCGTGTGCGCACGGCACGCAGTCGTGTCTCGACGAGTGCTGCATCGCCCGATTCGACGATGAACATGAGATGAGGATGTTCGCGTGCGTAGGTCTCCGCGAGCGTGCGCAGCAGCGGCGCAGAAGCTGCATCTGCGACAAGATGGTATTGCCGTGGAGTCGGCGTGGTGCGCGGTGGCTCGACGCGTGAACAAGCCGAAAGCATCCCAAGCAGAGCAATGCCCAACAAGGCGAATGGTCTAGCGTGCCTCATCTGAAGGGCTTGTCGCATCGAGCGCTTGGATCAGGCGCTGCACGAACGCCGTAGCTGAAGCCACTGCGTCCTCACCTGCGCCGACTTGGATGACAAGGGTGTTCTGCGGGAGGGCATGGAAGAGCGCGACAGCGCCAATGCGCACGTCGGCCTCAGGTGTGGTTTCTGCCAATCGGCGCGCCAGCGTTAGCAGGGTGAGGTCGGCACCTGACAAGTGCAACAGGCCGGCTCGCTCTGCGACTTGGACCACCGACGAACCAAGCGCAGGTGAGTCGAGCAGCACAAGCCGCGCATGAACGGAGTCGTTCGTTGTGAGTGTGGGTGAGAACAGGCAGTCGGGAGCACTGCTAAAAAAGATGAGACACAACGCGTGGCGCTGCAGGGGCTGAGCGACAGCGATGGTCGCCAGCGCTTCCAGCACGCGCGCGGCGCTAAGCAGGCGATGCTTGGCAGCCCGTCGGCTTGCGCTTGCGCTGGCAGCAGCGAGCGCCGCGACAAGCAGAACAACGGCTGCTGGCGCGAGAGAAAGCGCACGCAGCGTGGCTGCGGGCGCAACGATGCCTGCTGCAAACAGCGCGATCAAGACAAGGTGCGCTACCAATGACAAGCGTAGCAGGCGTTGCCACTGCACAGCCGATCCAAGCAGAGGCTCTGGTGCTTGCCCAGCGGCAGCGACGACAATCTTGGGAGATGCCTCGTAGCCCCAGCAAGCTTGGGCAAGGGTGGTCTCGCGGTCGGGCAACACCCATCGCAGCGGGTTCTCGCGCCCGAATGCCTCCAAGACAAACGAGATCGTCACTGCGGACATCAGCAGCGACGCAGCCGCAGCTCCAACTGGCTGGGGTTGATGATGAAGCAGAACCGCAATGAGCGTCAGCCCTCCACCGAGGGTGAGGGGCAAAACTCCTGAGCGTGGGCAAAGCACAGTGCGCTGCTGAAACCGCTGCGCGTTGGCACGCAGCGCTTCAGCAATCGCACGCGCAGTTTCAGCTTCACGGTGATGAAGGTCAACGCCAGTGGCGCGCGCTTGCGCACCGCTCGTCATGCGCGTGATTGTAGCCGCCTAACCCACGCCAGCCCCGTTTGGCGCGAAGGTGTCAATCATCAGGATGGGATCGCTGATCGGGTAGAGAATGGGGCAAGTGCAGCCGCGGCGCACGTACTCCATGACTTTTGCGCGTGCCTCCTCAGGTGTGCCTGTGGCACTGATGCGCAGCACGAATTCATCCGGCACAAACTGCATCGCCTCGTGCACTTGCTCTTTCGTCGCGGGCCAACCCAAGATGGACTGCACTTTCTTGACAATTTCCTCGCTTACGCCGCTCGCTTTGGCGATGTGAGGTTGCTGAGCGAGATACTGCGTGAGCAGTGCTTTGGCGTCCTCGATGGCTTGCTTGCGGTCGTAGTTCACGGCGCACACGATCAACTGCGGGCGATCAATATCCTCCAACCTGCGCCCTGCCTTCTTCGCGCCCTTTTCCAGCATTTCCATCGCACGGTCGTTGTATTCTGGTGGGACGCAGTAGTTGAGCACCACGCCATCGGCGATCTCGCCAGCCAGTTCCATCATCTGGTCGCCAGTGGCGCCGATGTAGATGGGCACATTGCGCGGCTCGCGCCGACCATGCACAACATCAAGCTCGACCCCTTCGAGGTGATGGAACTCGCCGTGGAACGTGACGCGCTCCATGCGCAGCAGGCGGCGCAGCAGCTCAACCGTTTCGCGCATTGCTGTGAGCGGCTTGCGGCGTTCGATGCCTACGTTGCGCGCCAGCGGATCCCACCACGCGCCGATGCCGCAGATGATGCGATTGGGCGCGAGATCGTCCAAGGTGAGAAATGTGGCGGCGAGCAAGCCAATGTTGCGCGTCCAGTTGTTGATCACGCCGCTGCCGATCTTGATGCGCTCGGTGACAGCGGCGAACGCAGCCATGGGCACGATTGCATCGCGCACAAGGCGGCTCTCGGCCTGCCAGACGGCTTCGAAGCCGCGCTGCTCGGCATACTGCGCGTAGCGCATGCCATCGCGGATGGGGTGGGCGTCTTGAAGGTATAACGCGACGCGCTGCAGTTCGGAAGTGCTCATCGCTCCAGCCTCGAACTAGAGGTTCATTGCTCAACGCCATTGTATGCACAAAAACGGCGCAAGTGTGCGCTTTGAATCCTCATCGCGAGAATGACGAGCGGACGCCCCTTCTCACAAGCGAATGCGCGGCGTGTAAACTTCTGAGCAATGCCACGACCATTTCATGTTGTGATCATCGGCGCTGGCTCGACGGGCGCCGCGACTGCCCACGACCTTGCGCTGCGTGGCTTTCGCGTGACGGTTGTCGAACGTGGTGAGATCGCTAGCGGCACGACAGGGCGCAACCACTGCTTGCTGCATAGCGGCGCGCGTTACGCAGTGAATGACCCCATCTCGGCGCGTGAGTGCATCGAGGAAAACTTCATCCTGCGGCGCATCATGCCCGACAGCATGGAGCTAAACGATGGCTACATGGTTGCCGTGGACGATGCCGACTACGCCTTCAAGGAAACATTTCTCGAAGCCTGTGAAGAGATCGGCATCCCCACGCGCGAGGTGCCGCTTGCTGAGGCGCTTGCCCACGAGCCAAACCTCAGCCCCAACATCAAGGCTGTGGTGCAAGTGCCAGATGGGGTGTTTGAGCCGTTCCGCTTTTGTCTGAGCTTCCTTGCGACGGCGCAGGCAAACGGCGCAGTGATCAAGACGCATCACGAGGTGATCGGCTTCGTGCAGCACGGTGGCGCGATCACCGGTGTGCAAGTGCGCTCGCGGCGCGATGGGCGTGTGAGCGTGATCGGCGCTGATATGGTGATCAACGCTGCAGGCCCGTGGTGCGGCAAGGTGGCGCACATGGCAGGGTGCGATGTGCCAGTCGTGCCCACTGCCGGCGTGATGGTCAGCGTGCCAGCGCGCTTGAACCGCAAGGTGATCCACCGCCTGCACTTGCCGGGTGACGGTGACATCCTCGTGCCTCAGCGCATGACTTCGCTCCTCGGTACTTCTTCATGGCGCGTGGAAGACCCCGACGCCATTAACATCCCGCGCGAGCACGTGCAGCGCATGTACGAGCTAACCGCGCAGATGATCCCCGTGGTGAAGCGGTACGCGCCGCGTGGCGTCTGGGCTGCTGCGCGCCCCCTCATCGGCTCGGCGAAGCTCGCCGACGGGCGCGCGCTGAGTCGCACGTTCGAGAGTTTCGATCACGCCAAGGATGGTGTTGAAGGATTTGTCACCATCACCGGCGGCAAAACGGCGACCGCGCGCGCAATGGCGGAGAAGGTGAGCGATCTCGTGTGCCGCAAGCTGGGTGTTGATGCTGAATGCCGCACGCGTGAGGTGGTGCTGCTCTCGCATCGCGCATATCGCTACACAGCGTGAGGCGCTTCGCTTGGCTCATGCCGCGGTCACGGTGATCCCTGCTGCCGCGCGCACACTGGATTCGCGCACGACTAGCTCAACTGGAAGCAGGATGTGCTCAACAGGCGCCTCTTCATCTTCAGCGCAGAGCATCTTGACGAACAGCTCGGCGGCGCGGCGTCCCTTCTCGCGGATCGGCTGGCGCACTGTGGTGAGCGAGGGGCGCAGCAGGCGGCTGATTTCCACGTCGTCGAAGCCCACCACGGCGAGATCCTCTGGGATGCGCAGCCCTGCAGAGAGCGCAGCGTCCATGACGCCAAAGGCGAGCACGTCGCTGAGCGCAACCACAGCCGTCGGTTGCGGTTGAAGTTGGATTAGCCGACGGAAGGCGTCTTGCCCGCCGAGCACGCTGCATGCGCTCTCCAGAACGTGCACAGTGGCGTCGGGCAATTGCAAGCCGAATTCCGCTAACGCGCGCTGGTAACCATCGAAGCGATGCTTGAGGGTGCCCGTGTACTCTTCGATCCGCCCGGTAGACGAGGGAAACGCAACGATGGCGATGTGTCGGTGACCCTGTTCAAGGATGTGGCGCATCACAGCATAGGCACCGCCGAAGTCGTCAACGCTCACTGCTGCAATATCTGGCGGCGCGTCTACGTCGATCATCACAAACGGGATTCGGCGCAAGCGCAGCGCGCGCACTGCCTTATCGCTGACGTCCAAGCCGGTGACGATGCAGCCATCCACCAACGCGGCGTAGGTCGCCTCGACAAGCGAGCCGCGCATCGGTGGGATGAGCACGAGTGAGAGACCCTCTGCATCACACACTTCGCCGACGCCACACAGGAGCTCGGCGAAGAAAGGATTGCTTAGCACGGTGGGGATGTCTTGAGGGACAATCACGCCGACGGCATGAGTGCGGCGCGTGTTGAGGCTGCGCGCGATTGGATTTGGAGTGTAGCCCATCTGTCGTGCCACTTCGAGGATGTGGCGCGTGGTTTCCTCTGAGAGGCGATGGGGCATGTTGAAAGCAAACGAGACCGCAGTCTTGGAGACGCCAGCTTGTCGAGCAATGTCAGCGATGGTCACGCGGCGCGCATTGTTCGGACGCCGACGACGACGGGTGTGCGGCATGCCCTCGGGGGAGGAAGAAGCTGATGCGCTCATGGCTGCAATGTGTGAACCAGTTTATCATTCACTCGCAACTTTGCAGCGATACACACCACCTGTAGTGGTGTTTAAGACTGCCGCGCAATGGCGCGCGAACTTCTCCAGCCCCTCGTCTGAAAACTGCGCGCGCTCGACCTCACCGACGATCACGTAGTGCACCCTGAACTCTTGGAGCACAGCGCGCGTCTCCTTCCAGTCGGTTGTCGCGTAGGCGCGCTCGACTAGGGCATGACGGCGCGCTGCTTCGCGGATGTCGCCGCGCCACTGATGCTGGTGCCCGCCCCAGCCGAGCACCGTCGGCAAGCCAGTGAATGCGGCAATGCGCCCTTCCAGACGATAGGCGCCCAGCGTGCTCGCCTCGAGGATCACAGGGTCGCCGCTGACGTTGGTGTTGAGCCAATTTATGATTTCAGCATCGCCTGGAGCGGTCCGCTGGAGGTAGGCGGATCCATCGAGTGTGGGCGCGTGGGTGAAAAAGTCGCTACGTGCTTGCACAGCCATCGGCGCCCAGAGCAGCCCCATGCCCACTACTGCTGCTGCAATGCTGCCGAGAACGCGCGCCCACCCCTGAGCGCCGATCAGCGTGATCAACGCCAGCGCGCCAGCGATGCTCCATAGTGCCCAGGCTTGGTAGTAGAACTTGAACACTGTGTTCATACGCGTGCCAAACAGGTCGCGCACGAAGACGAACTCCACTGCGAGAGTGAGCAGCCCGCCCACAGCGAATAGCAGCAACCCAAATGCCTGAGCGGCGGTGAGGGTGTTGCCGCGTGCGCTGAGCCACATGCGGTGCAGCTCTGCCGTTACAAGAGCAATGCCCACAGCAAGCAAGAGCGGCGTCCAAGGGCTAAGCGCGCGCGCGAGCAGGCGCTGCTCCACTTGGGCGCGCGTTACCCCTAACACCTCGCTAGAGACCAGCATCGCCTCCAACAGCGCGCGCAGGCTAGGCACGAGCACCGCGAGCGCCACCGTCAAAGTCATCAGCGTGCCAATGAGCACAACTCCGCCCACAAGCGCCCTCAGCACAGCTTGGCGCACATTGCCGCTGCACGCCACTGTGTAGGCGCTATAACCTACCCAGAGAATGAGCAGCGGCGCAAACATCGCGAAGAACTGCGCCAGACGCGTGCCATTGAAGAGATTCACTGCCAAGCCTTGCGCTTGCGAGCTGAAGGTTGCATGCCAGGGCAAGTACAGCACGTAGCCAAGCCCGAGCGCGAGCACCGCTTTAGCAAACGTTGCGCTGAGGTCGCCGCGACGCACAGCGCCGAGCATGGCTGCGCCGAGGAAGACCGCGCCGTACACGGGAAAATCCCACGTGTTAAGGAACGCCAGTGCGCCAAGCGCGAGCGCAGTGAGCGCAAAGTGCGCCGCCTCCTGCGCGGAGCGCCGTGGATCGGCGACGCCCGCGTTTAGGGTTGCAAATGCTAACGCCAGCATCGCAACGGCGAATGGCAGCGCCATTACATGGGGATGGTTGTCCCCGAGGACGAAGCTGAAGATGGGTGTTTCGGTGATCACCTCCTGAGGCGTACCATCAGGCGCGTAATCACGGATCACGCGCGACCAATCCCACCACCACCCGTAGAAGTAGCTCGGGATCAATCCGCGGCACTCATAGGTGCGCGTGGCAATCTCGCGCACGTCGAGCCAAGCCCAGAAACGCTGAGGCAAAGCGTCGGCGCATTTCAGCACGCCAAGCAGCCCGCCGAGGTTGCCCATCAGCGTCAGCATTACGGCTGCGAGAAATCCAGTAGCTGCGCCGCGCATCTCGAAGCGCCCAGTGTGCGCGCCTAGTGCGTAGCCTGCGCCGAGCGCCGAAGTGAACGTCAGCGCGAAGACGAGCGCGTGACCGAGGTTGAACGCCACTGCCGCAGGCATGCCGCTCAGGCGCGTCAGCAACGCGAGCAACACGTAGCCGAGGTAGTAGTAGCTCAGGCTGTAGCCCGAGAGCCAAGCGTCGTTGGGCGGAAAGTGGCTGCTGCGCAGGATGGCGTTGAGCATCATGAGCTCCATGTACTTCTCGCCTCCTGCAGGAAGGATCTCGGGGCTGTGCGCGCGCACAAGGCACCAGCCGAAGAACGCCGCAGCAAAGGTAACCTCAACCAGTAGCACCCAGAGCCAAGCAGGTTGATGCGCTGCGTCGCGCAGCCACAGAGCGAGCACCCACACCGTCGCAAGCGCGAGCAGCGCTGCGCCGAGGTCATTGCGTGCAAAGCCGAGCGTAACGTGCAGCCAATAAGCGACGCCGCCAAGCAAGACGCCGAACGCCTTGCCGACTGCATAGCCGCGGTCAGGGAGCGCGCGCAGCCAACCGCTGGCGATGAGGCTGCCGGCAAGCGCGAACGCCTGTGCCCAGGCGTACCAAACAGCCGCGTGCGGCAAAATCGCGTCGAGCATCATGTAAGTGCGCGCGCGACCTCGTCCACTGTGCGCACGGGGATAGGCTGATCAGCAGCGCGCAGCGCTGAGCGCACGTCCTTGAAGCCGCTGCCAGTGAGCTGCAGCACCACTTCCTCATCACGTTGAATCCAGCCTTGGCGCGCGCCCTCTTCTAGCCCGACGAGCGTCGCTGCGCATGCTGGCTCGACGAAGACACCAGCTTCGACGGCGAGCGTGCGCATTGCCTGCAACATAGCCTCGTCGCTAGCCTCGATGAACACGCCGCCTGTCTCGCGCACAGCGCGCAGCGCCATGACCCCGTCGCAGGGGCGATCAACGCTGATGCCGCTGGCGATGGTCTGGGAGGGGATAGTGTCGAAGTCCTCGCGGCCTGAGCGCCATGCGCGATACAACGACGGCGCCAGCGCAGCAGTGACGCCGATGAGGCGCGGTATGCGCTCGATCCACCCTAGCGCATGCAGGTCGCGAAAGCCCTTGTGCAAGCCGCTGATGATGTTTCCGTCGCCGACTGGGACGACAACGACGTCGGGCGCGCGGAAGCGCGTCGAGGTCGGCGCGTGCAAGGCGAGCTGCTCGGCAATCTCGTAGGCT
This sequence comes from Thermoflexales bacterium, assembly GCA_025057935.1. GTDB lineage: Bacteria > Chloroflexota > Anaerolineae > J036 > Brachytrichaceae > DRWP01. The sequence continues at coordinate 97,543 of JANWUW010000046.1, read as the reverse complement.
GCGGTCTTCTTCCCTTCGCGGGTGTATGGGTTGAAGCCCGTGCTGCGGTTGTACCAGCCGAAGCGCGCGCAGGCGGCAGTCGCCATTTCCACAGCCTCGGTGTAGCTGCCTTCGACGATGAAGACGCGCGCGCCGTGGATCAAAATGCCTGCCAGCTTCGCCTCAGGCGTGCCTTGGGGCACGAAGACCACAGCGCGCAGCGGTGTGCCAGCGCACAGCGTCGCCAATGCGGATGCAGCGTTGCCCGTCGAAGCAACAGCAATCGTGTGTAAACCTATCTTCATCGCCTGCGCGATGACTAGCGCGCTAGCGCGATCCTTGAACGAGTTGCTAGGCAGGCGCGTATCGTCTTTTATCCACACGGCGCGCATGCCGAGGCGTTGTTCGATGCGCTGTGCTCGATAGAGCGGCGTCCACCCTAGCGTGCTAAGGGGAGTGGGGAGCGCAGCGATTGGTTCCGGGAGCGTGGTTGGCAGCAGCGGCGCGTAGTGCCAGATGGCGCGGTTAGTGTCGTGCGCGATCCAGCGCGGGTCGAGCTCGCGCTGCATGCGCGCGTAGTCGTACACTGCGTCAAGGTTGCCGCCGTCGCGCGGGCATGTATACATGATCGCCTCGGGCGAGAAAACTTCGCCGCACAGGGAGCACCGAAAGCCGACGAGATAAGACATCAAGCCTGCATTGTCGCAGAAGAGCGCGCTGATTCGCCAGCAATGATGCGCGCGATTGCCCACGCTGCATGTTCCCGCACCAATGGCTCGTCGCATGCGGCGAGGCGTTGCAGATACGGAAGCGCCTCAGGGCTGCCCCAGTTGCCGGCAGCGACGCAGGCGTTGCGCAGCAACCCGCGCCATTTTGCACGCGCCAACGGCGTGCGCTTGTAACGCTGATTGAAAGTCACGCGGTCGAGCTGGAGCAGATCAACCAACTTGGGCGCTGCTCGATCAATGCTTGGCGGATAGAACGCTCGCGCAAGCGGCGAATCGGAGGGGCGCGAGAAGCGCCGCACGTAGGGGCAAACGTCTTGACACACGTCGCAGCCGAACACCCAGTTGCCCAACAGAGGGCGCAGCGGCTCGGGGATGCTGCCCTTCAGCTCGATGGTGAGATAAGCGATGCAACGGCGCGCATCCAGCACGCCGGGCGCAGGGAACGCGCGCGTCGGACAGGCACCGAGGCAGCGCGCGCAGCGACCGCAACCGGAAAACAACGCTGGCTGCGGTTGATCATCGAAGGCGTCTGGCAATTCCTCGGCGATCAACACAGCACCGAGGAAAAGATAGCTGCCGCGCTTGCGGTGGATTAAGCACGTGTTTTTGCCGATGAAGCCCAGCCCGCAACGCTGCGCCCAATTGCGCTCGAGCACTGGACCAGTGTCCACATAGGCGCGTGATTCGAGCGAGAGCCACTCGCCGAATGCGCGCAGCACGGGCGTGATCACCTCGTGGTAATCTGCGCCCCAAGCGTAGCGAGCAATGCGCCCACGGCTGGGGTCGCGGAGCACCTCGTAGGGCACGGCAAGCGTTTCGTAGCTCAGCCCCACGACCACCACCGTGCGCGCGCCGGGCAACACTGCGCGCGGATCGAGACGACGCTCTGGCGCGTTGGCGAGGTATGCCATTTGCCCGTGGTATCCTGCCTCGAGCCACGCCAGAAACTGGTCGGCGCCAGGCGTCGGCCCTGCCGGCGCAAAACCCACGAGGTCGAAGCCAAGCTCTAGCGCCTTCTCCCGAATCAGGGCTGCGCTCAGCACGCTGCTTTCAGGGAGTGGCTGTGGATGTGGGCGCGAGTGCGCTCTTGAAGCGGAGAAAAGTTAGGTCGCTGCCGCCTGCCTCGCGCTTGGAGATAAGGATGACCAAAGCTGTTTGCTGCTCACCCTCGCCACGCAGGAACAGGCAGTAGGCGCCCTCTGTGCCGACTTCTTCGCTGGCGAGACACCCAATGCTGTCTGTCTCGTCCCATCCCTTCGCGCGCATGCGATCCTTGGAGTAAAAGGCAACGATATCCTTTGGTGCCTGAGAGGCAATGTAAATCGCGAACTCAAAGTTGCGCAGGTCCACGCCCTCTTGCTCGAGCGCTGGGCGGACGAGCAGATCGAGCATCATGCGCATTGGCAGCGGGATGTCCACGTTTTGGCGTTGTGCGCCCTCGGGCAACGGCACGTCGTCCCACTGCGTCGCCACAATGGGCTGGCTGCCTCCGCCGCCGAAGAGGGTGTTGATCAATCCGCAGCCCGAAGTGAACACCAGGCTGAGCGCGATGAGGAGAGAGAAGGTAAGTCGTTTCATGGCTGATCTGCAGGTCACTGGGTTGCCAAGTTGGGTGTGATCACAGCCCAAGAGTGTGAGAAGCACTCGCCCACGCCCAACCTGCCTCGTCGCCGATTATGCACAAAAGGCGCGTTTTGCGCCAGCGCGCAGCAGCGCTTTGGCGAGCTGTTGCGCGTCCTCGCGCGAAGCTGCGAGCGCGATCATGTTGCCGCCGCGTCCACCGCCGCTCATCTTCGCGCCTAGGGCGCCCGCTGCGCGCGCTGCCTCGCACAAGGCGTCAAGCTCTGGGCAGGAGACGTTCAGGGCTTGCAGCAGCGCATGGTTTGCGTTCATGGCTGCGCCGAGCTCGTGCCAGTCGCGCGCAAGCAGCGCCGCGCGCGCGCGATGCACTTGCGTAGCGATCGCGTCGAAGATCGCCTCGTAGCGCGCAGGATCGCGCTTCCAAGCTGCGCGCACGTCGCCGACAGGGACGCGCGTCGGTGTGACGATGCCAGTGTCGGCAACGACCAACGGGAGATCATGCGTTGCAGAAACGTCGAGCAGAGTGGGTGGCGCTCCGCGCACAAACCACACTGGGCATTCGTGTGCGATCACTGTGTTGTCCACACCACTCGGCGTGCCGTGATGGAGCTTTTCAACCTCAAACGCCAACGCGCTTGCCTCATCTGCAGTGAGCTCGTACCCAAGGAAAGCTGCCAACGCGCGCGCAATAGCAATGGACACTGCTGCGCCGCTGCCGAGGTTTGCTCCGATCGGGATCACCGAGCGCACGGTGATCGTCGCTTGTGGCGCAGATTGACCTATGTGAGCAAGAGTGAGGCGCACAATGTGCGCGAGCGGCTCGTCTGCTGGTGCAGTTTCCAGATCGACGACCTGCCCGAGGTCGAGTGCGAGGATGCGCAGCGCCGAAGCCGCAGGATGCACTGTCGCAGTGGCGCGCAGGCTGGGCAGTGGCAGTGCAATCGCCGGACGGCCGTACACCACCGCGTGCTCGCCACATAGGATCACCTTGCCGCACGCGCTGCGCGCGACTGCCTCAGCCATGCACGAAGGCTCAAGCACCGAACTTTTGCAGGCGCTGCGCGTGTGCCAGCGCCAACGGCATGATGTCGCGCGCGAGGAAAGTGCCCAAGCCGCCGCGCGCACAGGCGCGCTCGCCGAAGTGTGTGCTGCCGTCGCGCCGCGCCGTCGCAGGCGCCCAGAGCAACAACGGCACTGGGTGCCACGAGTGGCTGCGTAGTTGGCTCGGTGTGCTGTGGTCGCCTGTGATGATCAACACGTCGGGCTTGAGCGCAAGCAAAGCTGGCAGCGCTGCGTCCACTTCTTCAATCACTGCCTGCTTCGCGGCGAAGTCGCCGTCTTCACCACGGCTGTCGGTGTACTTCACGTGGATGAAGAAGAAGTCGTAGTCGTTCCAGATGCGCGCAGCGACCTCGAACTCTTCGCGCACGGTGTGCGCGTGATGCTCAATGCGCTCCATGCCCACCAGCGAGGCAACCCCGCGATACATCGGGTAAGTGGCGATAGCCGCAGCGCGCAAGCCATACACGTCTTTGAACTTAGGCAGGCCCGGCTCTTTGGCAAAACCGCGCAAGGTTAAGCCGTTGGCAGGGTGTTCGTCGCGAATCACTGCCGTCGCTAGCTCGATCCAGCGATTGAACAGGGCGGCTGTGCGCTCGGCTTCGGGTAGGCGCGCGCGTGCGGGCAGCGGAGGCACGCCTGTGCGCTGCGGGTCGGTCTCGTCAATCGCGTCGTGGAGTCCATCGCCGCGCATCACCACCACGAAGCGGTAGTCCTGCACAGGCTCGACGAAGACCTCGACGTCATCAGTGACGCGGAGATTGGCGTCGTTGATCTTCTTCACGAGGCGCGCGCACATCTCAGTGGGAATGCGGCCCGCGCGGCGATCCACGATGCGCCCCTCAGCGTCTAGAGTGCAGAAGTTGCCGCGCGCGCACACGTCGCGCTCGGTCACTTGGAACCCAATGCCCACCGCCTCGAGCACGCCGCGCCCGATCTCGTAGCGCAGTGGATCGAATCCAAACAGCGCCAGATGCCCGGGACCGCTGCCGCTAGTGATGCCGGGAGCAACGGGGTAATGCTGCCCCAAACATCCCTCGCGCGCTAAGCGGTCCATGTTTGGCGTGTGGGCGGCTTCGAGTTCGGTTTTGTCATCCTCGGGACGCGGCAAGCCGCCTAGCCCGTCCATCACCAGCAGCACGATCTTGGTCTGCGCGGGCTGAATGAGCTGTTGAATGAGGGAGAAATCGGTCATGACACAGCGATTGTACGAACGCCGCCTTTCCTGTTACGATGCACGGATATGGAGCACAAGCCACTCGCTGGACACGCCGCGCTGGTCACCGGCGCAAGCCGAGGCATTGGCAGGGCTGTTGCACTCATGCTGGCGCGCGAAGGATGCAACGTTGCGCTCATCGGGCGCCATGCTGAGGCGCTGCATCACGTGCAGCGCGAGTGCGAGGCGGAGGGCGTGCGCGCGCTCGCGTTAGCGGTGGACCTTGCAGAGCGCGCGATGATCGCCTCGGCAGTGGATGCCTGCGAGGAAGCATTTGGTGGTCTGAACATCCTTGTCAACAATGCAGGCATTCATCGCTTTGCTTCCGCGGTGGATGCCGATCTAGAGCTTTGGGACCGCATGGTGGACGTGAATCTGCGCGCCGCGATGCATGCCACGCGCTTGGCGCTGCCCTACATCGTCGCAGGGACGCGCGCGGGGCAGCGCGGCGCAGTGGTGTTCATTTCCTCGCTCGGCGGCAAGTTCACCGCGCCCACGAACGCCGGCTACGCCGCGACCAAGCACGCGCTGACGGGCTTCGGCGGCAGCGTGTTCGAAGACGTGCGTGATCACGGCGTGAAAGTGTGCGTGATCTACCCCGGATGGACGAACACAGGGCTGCTCGCTGATTGGCTCGATCCGCGCGAGGTGATCCAGCCCGAAGACGTTGCTGCAGCCGTGCGCTTCGTGATCCACAGCGCGCCAACTGTGTGCCCTACTGAAATCGTGCTCCAGCCGCAATCCTCGCGCGCGGCGAAGCTGTTTGGCGAGCACCGCTGAGCGCTGCGCCTACGTGAGGCGCAACTGCGCGGCGCGCGCGTGCGCGTGCAAGCCCTCGGCTTCGGCTAACCTGATGGCAACTGGCGCGAGCTGATGCGCCGTGTTTTCGTCGAGAGCAACCACGTTCACCACGTGCAAGAAGTCGAGCACGTTGAGCGGTGAGGCGAAGCGCGCCGTGCCGCCTGTGGGCATGACGTGGCTCGGTCCAGCAACGTAGTCGCCGAGCACCTCGTAGGAATGTTCGCCAACGAACACGCCACCGGCGTTGTGGATGTGGTTTACCCAAGCCCACGGATCACGCACAGAGAGGCAGAGATGCTCAGGCGCGAACTCGTCGGCGAGCGCGACCGCCTCCTCGAGGCTTTGTGTGATCACCGCGCCGCTGCGGTGCATGAGCGAGTCCAGCACATCGGCGCGGTTTGGTTCGGGCAACAGCCGCGTTTGCAGCTCGACTTCTGCGGCCACGGCTTCGGCGAGTGAGCGGCTGGGCGTGATGAGGAGTGCAGTGCCGCCGCTGTGCTCCGCTTGAGCGAGCAGATCGGCTGCCACCCATGCTGGCGTAGCGCTTTCGTCGGCGACGATCACTGTCTCGGTAGGACCAGAGAGCGCGTCAATGCCGCATATGCCGAACACCTGCTTCTTCGCCAGCGCGACGAAGAGGTTGCCCGGACCGCAGATTTTGTCCACACGCGGCACCGTCTCCGTGCCATATGCCATTGCGCCAATGGCTTGCGCGCCTCCTACGGCGTAAACTGTGTCCACCTCGGCGATATCGGCTGCGACGAGCACGAGCGGGTGCGGACGTCCTGTGTCTCGCTGAGGCGGAGAGCACACCACAACTTCTGGCACGCCAGCTGCGCGCGCTACCAGCGCTGTCATCAACAGCGAGGAGGGCAAGGGTGCGCTTCCTGCTGGCACATACACACCCACACGTGCCAAGGGGCGAATCACCTGTCCCACCACGCCGCCTAATTCAGTCATCATCCACGACTGCGCCACGGGGCGCGCATGAAACGCGCGAATGCGCTCAGCAGCGCGCTCGAGCGCACCCACCACTTCGGCGTCCACGCGATCGTAGGCGGCGGCGATTTCAGTGTCCTCGACGGCGAGCTGATTCGGCGCTAAGGCTACCCCGTCGAGGTGTTGCGTCCATGCGAGCAGCGCAGCATCGCCGCGCAAACGCACATCGCGCAGGATGCGCCGCACGGCTTCGTCAGGCGCGATCGGCTCGCCGAAGGTCTCGCGCAGGCGTGCCTGCACACGAGGGCTTACAGGGGTTTCGTCCAATGGCAGGCGACGCAAGAGCGTTTCACGGGCAGACTCGGCACTGACGATCTTGAGCATGAAGCTGCATTCTAGTCGGGAGAGAACGACTAGCCGCTGCGCTAGTTCATGCCTAGCTAGAAGAGGGATGTGCGATTCCCAATGATGTGCATGATTGCACATGAGCGTTGCCACAAAGCGCGGCGCTCGGAGGTAAGCCCGTGAACCGTTGGCTTGGCATCCGCGAAGCCCAGGCGATCTCTGCTGTGGATCGGACGACGTTGTATCGCAACATCCGCAGCGGTCGGTTGCCTGCAGTGCGTGAAGGGCGTGGCTGGCGACTGGATGCGGAGCACTTCATGGCGTGGCTCAACCAACGCGCGCGGCGTCGCAGTGGTGGAAGGTTGAGCACGCATCTTGCTGCACCGCCGCTGCAACGCGCACTGCCAGTCACTTGCGCGCAAGCGGTTCAGGATGTGGTCGCTGAGTCGCTCGATGTCACCCTGATCACCACAGACCTAAATGGTCAGCCGATGACGCAGTTCAGCAACCCGCGCGCGTTCTTAGCGATGCTGTTGCAGCACCCGCAGGTGCTTGCGGCTTACATGCACACCTGGCAGGCTTTGGCGAATGCGCCAGCGCTTGAGCCTGTCTGGCACGAGGGCGCAGATGGTTTGCTATGTGCGCGCGGCTTGATCCGCTATGGCAGTGCTCTGCTGGGCATGGTGATTGCGCTCGAGGTGGCGCCTGCAGGGTGGCCGCCAGAGGAGGTACGCCAGCGAGAGCTGGCTCAGGCGCTGGGTGTGCCAGTGGATGTCTTCCTCGCAGCGGCACACGACGTGCACTACCTCAACGATGCCCAGCGCACGCGTGTGTTGCATGCTGTGCAGCGCCTAGCAGATGCCTTCTCGCACATGGTGCTGGTCAACGTAGCTAATCAACAGCGTCGGCCGAGCAGCGCCGCGCACACACCCAACGCCCAAGCGAAACAGGAGTGAGTGCCCATGAAACGATTGCTCATCCTCGGAGGCGGCACCGCTGGCACGATGGTTGCCAATCGGCTCAGCCGCATGCTGGATTCAAGCGAGTGGCGCATCACGGTAGTGGACCGAAGCCAGACGCACTACTACCAACCTGGCTTCTTGTTCATCCCCTTTGGGCTCTACACCAAGCAGGATGTGATCAAGCCGAGCCGAAATTTGTTCGCGCCAGGCGTCGAATTCCTTCCCGCCACGGTGGACGTGATCGACACTGAGCGCAGGCAGGTGCACCTCAGCGAGCCTGCGCGCACCTTATCTTACGACTTCTTGGTGATTGCCACGGGCGCGCACATCCGCCCTGACCAGACGCCTGGCTTGCTGGAGCACGAGTGGCGGCGCTCCATCCACGAGTTTTACACGCTCGAAGGCGCGCTCGCGCTTGCCGACCGTCTGCGGCGTTGGAAAGGCGGGCGTTTGGTGGTCAACGTGGTGGATAACCCCATTAAGTGCCCAGTGGCGCCGCTGGAGTTCCTCATGCTGGCGGATTGGTTCTTCCGCGAGCAGGGCATACGCGAACGGGTGGAGCTGACCTACGTCACACCGCTCTCTGGCGCGTTCACCAAGCCGATCGCTGCGCAGCGCCTTGGGCACCTCCTAGAGGAAAAAGGCATCCACGTCGTGCCTGATTTCATGGTGGAGCGCGTGGATCCAGACGCAAAGAAGTTGATTGCCTATGACGAGCAGGAGGTGGAGTACGACCTGCTGGTGACCGTGCCGCTCAACATGGGTGACGAAGCCATCGCGCGCTCCGGGTTGGGGGATGTGTTGAACTTTGTGCCCGTGGATAAGCACACTTTTGTCTCGCCGAAGCACCCTGAGGTGTTCGCCCTTGGCGACGCAGCCGCGCTGCCAACGTCGAAAGCCGGCTCTGTGGCGCACTTCGCAGCGGAGTGCTTCGTCGAAAACTTCGTGCGCTACGTAGATGGTCTGGAGATGCTGCACAAGTTCGACGGGCATGCCAATTGTTTCATCGAATCTGGGTTTGGCAAGGCGCTGCTGATCGACTTCAACTACGACGTCGAGCCGCTGCCCGGTCGCTATCCGCTCCCCGGCATTGGTCCGCTCACCCTGCTGGAGGAATCAGAAGCAAACCATTGGGGCAAGCTCCTGTTCCGCTGGGTCTACTGGCATGTCTTGCTGAAGGGTGAATCACTGCCGCTGCCAGCGTTGATGAGCATGGCAGGCAAATGGACGAATGGAAAAGGAGGGCGTCGCTATGAGCACGTGGCTGCCTGAGGAAGCAATGCGAGTCAATGGCACGGCTGAGACGCTCACTGCGCTGGAGGCAAGGGTCGATCGACTTACTGAGCAGGTGCAGTATCTTGTCGCGCAAGCGCGTGCTGCGGAGCAGCGCGCTGAAGCGCAAGCCGATCTGATGCGCGACCTCACGCTAGTGCTGCGAGAGGTGTTCTCGCTTGCTGAGCGCGAGCTGGCAGCGATGCAGCCAGAGATAACCCTTGACGACTTGATGCGCCTGCTCAGGCGCCTGCTTGCCAACGCGCGCACCCTCGAAGTGCTCCTCGATCAGCTCGAGAGCCTGCGCGATTTGCTCGATGCTGCCAAGCCCATTCCTGCTGCAGCAATGGAGCGCCTCACCGCACTGCTGACGACATTGGAGCAGAAGGGCTACTTTGGCTTCTTGCGCGAGGGGATGCGCGTGGTGGACAACGTGGTCACGTCGTTCACCGAGGAGGACGTGCGCCAGCTCGGCGACAACATCGTGCTTATCCTGCGCACGGTGAAGACTATGACCCAACCTGAGATCATGCGCTTCCTCAACCGCACGGTGATCGGTGTGGAACACGAGACCGAGCAGCCGCTGGACACTTCGCTCCGCGGCATCGTGAATTTGCTGCGCGATCCCCACACGCGCCGCGGTTTGGCGCTCACACTGCGCGCGCTGCGCACGATCGGCATGCAAGCGCAATCTGCTGAATCAACCTCGAATTCGTGAAAGGAGTGAAACTTGCTATGACCACAAAAGTGCTTGAGGGTTACACCGTAGAAGTAAACGAAGAGGGCTTCTTGCTCTCACCTGAACAGTGGAACGAGGACATCGCGCGCGCCATTGCGCGCGAGGAAGGCATCGAAGAGCTGACGCCGCAGCATTGGCAGGTGATCCGCTGGTGCCGTGAGAACGCAGTGAACGGGCGCTCGCCCACGCTGCGTCAGATCACCGCTGGCACCGGCTTGAGCACCAAAGAGCTGTTTGCGCTCTTCCCCAAAGGACCCGCAAAGAAGGTGGCGCGCATTGCCGGCTTGGGCAAGCCAGAAGGATGCGTATGAGAAGCGCAAAAGGAGGTAGTTGCCATGTTAAACGGTCATGAGAACACACGCAAGATGGCGTTCGTGTGCACCAAAGGCACGCTGGACATGGCTTATCCAGCATTGGTGATGGGGTGGGCAGCACTCGGCAACGGCGTAGACGTGACCATGTTCTTCGCCTTCTGGGGCTTGGACATCATCCGCAAGTCGCGCCAAGACCACCTCGAGCTGGCGCCAGTGGGCAATACCAGCATGAAGCTCAGCATGATGGGCGTGCCGATGGAAAACGCGGGTATCCCTAATGCGTTGGGCGTGCTGCCGGGCATGACCGCCCTCGCCACCAAGCTGATGAAGGACAAGATGCGTGCGCTGGGCGTCCCGCCTGTCAGCGAGTACGTGCAGATGCTAATCGATGGCGGCGCTAAGCTTTACGCTTGCAAGCTCAGCGTGGACATGATGGGCTTGAAGCGCGAGGACTTCGTGGACGGCTTGGCGGGCATCGTCACCGCCAGCGACTTCATTGACATGACTGAGGGCGCCCAGATCGTGTTCATTTAGCAGAGACAGGTCTCACAGGACGAGACAAAACGCCACGCTCTCTCGGCAGAGGCGTGGCGTTTTTTTGGCTTCAGCCTTGCGCGATTTCAAGAGAAGGGCAAGTCGCTCCCCGACTCAACGCCTATTTCTTCTGGCGACTCCTCTGCACCTGCTGCTCCCTCCTCACGCGGGCTCAAGAAGCGCACCGTGTTGGCAATGATCTCGAAACTTGCGGCGACAGTGCCGTCTTGGCGCGTGTAAACACGCGGACCGCCTGTCTTCGGATCAGCGACCAACCGCCCCTCGACGAGCACCATCTTGCCCTTGCTCAGATACTGATTCACCGTCTCCGCTGACTTGCCGAACACATTGACGCGGAACCAGGTGGTCTCGCGCTGCCGCTGACCGTTGCGGTCAGTCCACACGCGATCTGTAGCCACCGAGAAGGTCGTCACGGGATCACCGGAGGGGAGATAACGCATTTCCGGATCGCGCCCCAGTCGTCCAACGATGGTGATGCTCTGATACATAGATCGCTCCGTGCTCTAGTGTGTCTTTGTATGTTAGCTAGTTCTCTTGTGGCGTCAACTCGTGCAAGTGCTCCGAAAGGGCGGCTCGCCAGGCTTCGACTGTCTTGCGCCACCAAATGAGTCGTTCTTCAGGGGTGAAGGCATGCTGCGCGTGCAGAAGGCGCACGCGCGTGAGCGCTGACATCTGCGCGAGCGGCAGGTGTGCGTCGCGCACCTCGGGATGCGCAGCGATCCAAGCTTCGCGGCGCTGCTCGAGCACGCGCGTTAGCTCAGGCAAGCGCTGGACATGGGCGAAAACCAGCCGACCAGCTTGGGTGTAAAACGCGATCACTGGCAGAGGGCGCGCCTGAGCCTCATCGGGCACGCCTACTTCAGTGAGCACCAGTCGCGCGACATCAGCGTGCGTGTGCGGTCGAAACAAACGCATGAGCAGCGTGCTGCACTCCGCGCACAATCGTGCTGCTAGGGGCACATCGCGCACCGCGTCGAGGTTGTCATCCTCGGTGATAGTCGCTACCCACAGCGGCGAGGGCAAGCGCCGAAAGAACGCGAGCGTCTCAGGCGTGAGCGCCTGCATGACAGCGACAAAATTTGCGCGGAACGTCTCGCGTTGTGACGTCATGCTCGCTAGATACTGGTCTATCCGCAACCCGCGCTGGAAGTGCTGTGGTGTCAGCATGGTGTCGCGCTTTTACTTAAAGAGTATAAGGGCGCAGGTGAGAGTTCGCTGATGAAGCAACGCGCGAAAGGTAGAATTACGAGCAATGAGTGTGCAGCAGGACTCGAGCAAGGTGTACTTGACGCGCGAAGGTGCGCAGAAGATCCGCGATGAGCTTGCCTACTTGCGCGACGTTAAGCGCCCAGAGCTGGCGGCGCGCCTGCGCGCTGCAATCCAACAAGGCGATCTCTCCGAGAACGCCGATTACACAGCGGCGAAGGAAGAGCAAGCTTTCCTTGAGGGGCGCATCTTGCAGTTAGAGAACCTGCTCGCTAACGCTGAAATCTTGCCCGACGAAGCCCAAGTAGACGGCGAAGTGCGCATCGGCAGCCGCGTCACTGTGGTCGAGGAGGGTTTCGGTGACGAAGAGACGTTCCAGATTGTCGGCGCCGCAGAGGCAGATCCACTCGCTGGCAAGATTTCGAATGTCTCGCCGCTCGGACAGGCGCTGATCGGGAAGCGCGTGGGCGCCAAGGTGCGTGTGAACACGCCGAACGGGCTCGCCGTGTTCCGCATTGTGCGTGTGGAATAAACGCGCCGCTTATCACGCCAGCCAGTCGCGCAGACGGTAATAAGCGCCCACGAGCGGTAAAAACCACGGACGACCGTCGTACAGCCCGAGTGGTGCTGTGGGAAACGGTAGCGTGAAGAAGGGGTTGTCTACTTTCTCACCAGCGATGTGGCATCCCATGCACGCGCCAAGATAGGAAAGCAGTGCGACCCCATGCCCGCCGCAGCCGAGGGCATAGTACAGTCCGTCGCGCGTTTGCCCTGCGTGGGGGATTAAGTCGAACGTGAATGCCAACGTTCCACCCCAAGCGTATTCCACGCGCGCATGGGCGAGCTGCGGGTATACCTGCGACATGCTCTTGTGCAAGATCGCCGCGCTTTTGCGCACTGTGTCTGGTCCTTCTGGGAAGAAAGCGGCGCGCCCACCAAAGATCATGCGATTGTCTGAAGACAGGCGGTAGTAGAACAAGAAGTGCTTGGTGTCGTACATCATGCGCCGCTTCGGGCTGATCGCTTGAGCTAACTCCGCGGGGAGCGGATCAGTGGCGATGATGTAAGAGCCGATGGGGATGACGCGGCGCTGAATTTCTGGCGTGAGCGATGAGGTGTAGCCATTGGTGGCGATCAGCACGGCGTTGGCGCAAAGCGTGCCGCGCGTTGTCTGCAAGGCAAACGCGCCGTTGGTGCGCTCGATGGCGTTCACGCGACAACGTTCAAAGAGCCAAGCGCCCGCGCGATCAGCAGCCGTTGCGAGCCCGCTGGCGTACTTCGCGGGGTGCAAGCCGCCGCTGGCTTCATCGAGCAGGGCGCCATGGTAGTAATCCGTTGCCGTCTCTGTGTGCAAAGCGCTGCGCGGGATCACGTGCACATGATGCCCGAATACGCGCTCGAGCAGCTCAGCTTCGCGTTGTAGTGCCTCGAAGTGCGATGGTTTCCACGCTAGCTCGAGGTGACCGCAGCGGGCGAACTCGCAGTCTATCTCCTCCTCGTGGACGAGGCGCTCCACGTAAGCCACCGCCTCAAGCGATGTTCTGAAGAGCGCGCGTGCTGTTTCTGTTCCGAAGCGTCGAATGGTGGCGCTCATGCTCTCTTTCAGCCCAGTGAGCGCCATGCCTCCGTTGCGCGAGCTGGCACCCCAACCGAATGTATACGCTTCGAGCACGGCGACATGAGCGCCGCGCCGTGCCAGCTCACGGGCTGCAGCTAAGCCAGTGTAACCTCCGCCGACAATCGCGACGTCAACACGCTGCGGCCAAGTGCGCTCAGTGATTTGGGGCGCTGGCGCTGTAGCTGACCAGTAGGACTGCTCTCGCAATGTGGCTACGGTCATCGCTAAGCATTGTACGGCGAGGTCTAGGCGCGTCGTAGGACAAAGCGTTCGAATGCCTCGGCTGTCCACGGCAGCGCTGGCTTGAAGAAGTGTTCGTAGATCGCCTCAGCGTAGACGCGAATTTCGTATTGCGCCTCGTCCGTCATGCGCAAGGCGAGGAAGTGCATCAGGTTGTGCGCGTCCACTTTGGCGATCCAGGTGTAGTACACGGCGAAGCCGGGCAGGAACAGGCGTGCCTGCTCGCGCGCGACGCCAGCTTCCAGCGCTTGGCGGTAGAGGCGATAGCTGGTTTCATAGTGCGCGATCAGGGCTTGCGTCAGGCGTTCGCCGACCTCGCCGGGAAGTTCCCCAAAGCTTGCCTGCTTGTTGCTTGGCGACTGCTTGCGCCATGTTGCAGGCACGTAAAAGTCATCCTCGTCGAAGGCGACGTAGCGCCCGGATTGCGCGTTGAAGCTCCAAGTGCGGTGGCGCACCCACTGCCACCACGTCATCAGCGGCGCGCGCACACGAAACTTAAACTCCACCTGCTCGAAGGGGCTGGTATGGCGATGTTCCATGAGGTAGAACAGCAGGCGCTTATCCTTCTCCTCGCCTTTGCTCTCGCCGAGGAAGGAGACGCGCGCGGCGTTGACGATGGCGAGGTCGTCGCCCATCACGTCTTGAAGCTCGATCCAGCCTTTGTCTAAAATAGTGACGCGCTTGCCGATCAAATCTTTGGGCGTCATGCGCGCAATCGTATCAGCCCGCGTCGCGTACATCGTGCACGTCGTCGCGCTAAGGACGCTTGCGTCGGCAGCGTGGAGGTTGGGAAGAAGCAGCGATGCGGATCGTGCGCGATGCAGCTCTCGAAGCATTTGCCATCGAAGTGAGTCGCCCTGAGGACCAAATTGACCTTGCGCGGGCAGCGCTCGTAATGGGTCAATTCGCCTACCCCTCGCTCAACGTGCAAGACTACATCGAGCGCATTGATCGCCTAGCTGAGGCGGCGCGCCGTGCTCTGCGCGAAGGCAAACATCCAGGGCTAGTGTTAGCAGAGTTCTTGTTCGAGACGCTGGGCTTCACAGGCAACACGCAGCACTACGAAGACCCGCGTAACAGCTTCTTGAATGAAGTGCTGGAGCGGCGACTTGGCATCCCGATTTCGCTCTCAGTGCTTTACCTTGAGGTGGCGCGCCGAGCGGGCGTGCAAGCGCAGGGCGTGGGGCTGCCGGGTCATTTCATCGTGCGTGTGGTGCTTGACACCAACGAAGTGATCTACCTCGACCCCTTCCACCGCGGCATGGTGCTCTCAGAGGAGGACTGCCGCGCGCGTGTGCGTGCTGTGACCGGCGGCAAGCTGCCGTTCCATCCTTCGTTCCTCAACCCCGTCGGTCAGCGCTACATCCTCACGCGCATGCTGAACAACCTGAAAAACCACTACGCGCAGCGCGGCGATCTGGTCAACGCTGCGCGAGTGGTCGAGCGGCTGTTGGTGCTGAATCCTGAGAACTGGATCGAGGTGCGCAATCTCGGCTTGCTGTACGGTCAGATTGGGCGCAGACAGCAAGCCATCACGCTGCTGGAGCGGTACTTGGAGGTGAATCCACAGGCTTCGGACGCTGCACAAGTGCGCGCCTATCTCGATGCGCTTGTGACGCAGGTCGCGCAGGCGAATTGAGCGCTGGCAAGGCTATACTGCGTTCATGCCACATGACAAACTTCGCTGGGGACTGCTCAGCACTGCGCGCATCAACCGTGCCTTGATCCCTGCCATTCGTGCTTCTCGCCGCAGCGAACTTGTCGCTGTCGCCAGCCGCAGCCGTGAGCAAGCCGAGCATTACGCTCGAGAGTGGAACATCCCACGCGCTTTCGGCAGCTACGAAGCCATGCTCGAAAGCGACGCTGTGGATGTGGTGTATATCTCGCTTCCCAATCGCCTACACGCGGAGTGGGCGATCCGTGCCTTGCGCGCAGGCAAGCACGTGTTGTGTGAGAAGCCCATCGCTACGCGCCTCGACGACATGGACGCGATGATCGCGGCTGCTCGCGAAAGTGGTCGCGTGCTCGCCGAGGCGTTCATGTATCGCCATCATCCTCAGACGCTGAAGGTGAAGGCATTGGTGGATTCAGGCGCCATTGGCACGCCCAAGCTTGTGCGTGGCGCATTCACGTTCACCATCAGCCGCCCCAACGACGTGCGCCTCAATCCTGCGCTCGACGGCGGCAGTTTGTGGGATGTAGGCTGCTATCCAGTGAGCTACGCGCGTTTGATCTTCGGGCGTGAGCCGCTTGCTGTCCAAGGCACGGCAGTTATCGGTGCCTCTGGTGTTGATGAGACCTTCCTCGGACTGATGCGCTTTGGGCAGGATGCGTTCGCGCAGTTCGACTGTGGCTTTCGCGCTCCTGAGCGCATGCACATCGAAGTCGTTGGCAGTGAGGGCGTGATCGTTGTGCCGAGTCCGTTCAAGCCCAGCGCTCGAGAGACGATCTACCTCGGCAAAAGCAGCACTGCGCTCGAGCCAGTAGTTGTCGAAGGCCCCGAGCATCTTTACCTCGGCGAGGTTGAGGACATGGCGGACGCAGTGCTCGAAGGCAAGCCGCCGCGCATCAGCCTTGAGGACAGCCGCGGCAACGTGCAGACGCTGCTCGCGTTGTATCGCGTAGCTGGCGTGGGCTAGAACCCTTCCAGCTTGCTCAAGTCCGCGATGCCTTCCGCAAGACGCACGACGCGGTGTAGAAGCGCCAAGCGCGCGGCGCGCAGCGTTGCGTCTTCCGTCATGACCAGGACAGCGTCGAAGAAAGCGTTGATGTATGGCACGAGCGCACGCAAGGCTGCGACAAGCGCGTCCACATCATCTGGCGGCGTGAGCGATTCAAGCGCGGCACGCAGCGCTTGAGTTTGCGGCGTGGTGTCAGCATTAGGATTGCCCTCGTCAAGCTGACCGCGGACAATGCGCGCGCAACGCGCATACGCTGCGAGCACTTGCGACCAATCGTCTTGCAACACAGCTTTGGCGAGTTGATGCCCAGCTTGATGAGCGCGCGTGGGATCATCTGCCTGTGCGCTGAGCACTGCCTCGACCACGTCATGGCGCAAGCCTTCGTCGAGCAGTTGCTGCCGCAGACGCTCGACGATGAACGCGTGCGCGGCTTGCAGCGTTGCCTCGTCCATCGGGATTGGTAAATGCGCACGCGCGGCTTCTAGCCCGCGACGCAAAGAGAAGCGGCGCTCGCTGGCGATGAGGTTCTGCACAATGCCGATCGCAGCGCGCCGCAGCGCGAAGGGATCCGCCGTGCTCTTCGGCGCTAAGCCAGCCGCGAACAACCCTGCGATGCTGTCAAGCTTGTCCGCCAGCGCAAGCACTAAGCCTGCCTCGGTCTTAGGCGTTGCGTCGCTGGCGAAGCGTGGCAGGTAATGCTCGAAGATCGCCTCCGCCACGGCGTCGCGGTCAGGGTCAGTGCTGGTGAGGCGATGGTAGATGCGCCCCATCACTCCTTGCAGCGCGGTGATCTCCACTACCATCTGTGTGGCAAGGTCGGCTTTGCAGAGGCGCGCCGCTTTTTGCGCAATGCGCGTGGTGTGCTCGTCCGCGCCGAGCAAAGCCGCGATGTGGGGCACGAGCGCCTCCAGGCGGCGCGACTTGTCCAACATGCTGCCGAGCTTTGCCTGAAAAGTGATCGTGTCGAGCCGCGGCAAGTAAGCTTCGAGGGGCTTCTTCAGGTCTTCGCGGTAGAAGTAAGCAGCGTCGGCGAAGCGCGCGTTCACGACATCCTCGTTGCCGCGGCGCACTAGGCCATCAGCATCCTCAGGTCCGTTGCGCACGGTGATGAAGTAGGGCAACATGCGCTCGGGGTTGTGCGCATCGAGCACCGTGAAGTAGCGCTGCTTCTTGCGCATCACGCTGATCAACACCGGCGCTGGCAGCTCGAGGTATTCCGCCGGGAAGCTGCACAAGAGCGCGGTGGGCTGTTCCACTAAGTCTGTGACTTCGTCGAGCAGCTCTGCATCTTCAGCGAGCACCCCACCGACGCTGTGTGCCAGTTGTTGTGCTTGGCGCAGGATTTCCGCACGGCGCGCGTCGCGGTCGCCGAGGATGTGCTGCGCGCGCAGCGCTTCGGGATAATCTTGCGCACGCGCGAGCATGAAGCGTGGCGACCCCATGCCACGCGACCCCCAGCTCTCGCGTCCGCTTTGCACGCCAGCGAACGCAAATGGGATCACGTGCTCGCCCAGCAGCGCGACGATCCAGTTGATCGGTCGTGCGAAGGCGACGTTGGTGGCGTTCCAACGCATGGTTTTCTCGAAGGTGATCCTGCTTAGCGCTCCGGGCAGCTCTTCTGCGAGGAGCGCGGCTGTGGGCTTGCCGCCTTGTCGGCGGTGGGCGTACACGTAGGCGTTGCCGCCCTCCTCACGCACGACCAGCGCTTCCACAGGCACGCCGACGCGCTTTGCAAAACCAAGCGCAGCTTGGGTTGGCTTACCTTCTGCGTCGAATGCAGCTTTGGCAGCCGGCCCGCGCACCCACTCATCCACTTCGCGCTGCTGAGGAGCGACAGACTCGACCAGCAGCGCTACGCGGCGCGGCGTGGCGAAGACGTGCGCCGCGCCGTGGTCAATGCGCAGCGTGCCCAGCAGCGCCAGCACCTGATCATGCAGTTGCTGCGCACACGGGCGCACGTCGCTGGCGGGCAGCTCCTCAACGCCCAGCTCGATGAGCAGCGCCGCTGGTTGTGCAACAGTTGGCACTTCTGCTGGTGGAAGAGGCTGCGCTTGCGCTGTTGTGCTCGATGCGGCGAGCCAAGGGAAGCCGAGCGCTTCGCGCTGCTTGATGTAGAGCGAAGCCACCTCGCGCGCCAAATCACGCATGCGCGCGATGAAGCGCTGGCGCTCTGTCACGCCAATCGCGCCGCGGGTGTCCAACAGGTTGAAGGTGTGTGAGCACTGCAGCACGTAGTCATGTGCTGGCAACACCAGCCCTGCCTCAAGCGCACGACGGCATTCGTTCTCATACGCAGCAAACAAGGTTTGCAGAGTGGGCACGTCGGCGTGGTGGAAAGCGTATGCGCTGCGCTCGCGTTCGTCCATGAGGCGCACATCGCCATACGTGTGCTGCGCGTCCCACTTGAGGTCGAACACGTTGCGCACACCCTGCAGCGCCATGGCGATGCGCTCTAGGCCGTAGGTGATCTCGAGCGATACGGGATCGAGCGTGTAGCCGCCGACCTGCTGGAAGTAGGTGTATTGCGTGATCTCTAGACCGTCGAGCCACACTTCCCATCCCAGCCCCCATGCGCCGATGGTTGGCTGCGCCCAGTTGTCTTCGACGAAGCGAATGTCGTGCTTGCGCAGGTCAATGCCGAGAGCTTCGAGGCTTTTCAGATAAAGCTCCTGCGATCGTTGCGGCGGCGGCTTGAGGATGACCTGGAACTGGGTGTGGGTGTAAAGCCGATTGGGATTTTGACCAAAACGCCCATCATCAGGCCGCACTGATGGCTCGACATACGCCACGTTCCACGGCTCTGGACCGAGCACGCGCAAGAACGTGGCGGGATTCATCGTGCCTGCGCCGACAACTTGGTTATGCGGCTGCCAAATCAGGCAACCATGCTCAGCCCAGAACGCCTGCAGGGCGAGGATGAGGTCTTGGAAGGTGAGCATAGATTCACGAAGTCGAACGGAAGTGTGCTTTGATGATCTCTTGAATCAAGTCAAGATGCTTGAGATTCACGAAGTAATCGCAGTTCTCTACGAGTCGCTTGTAGTCCTGCTTCCTTGCTAGCCAGCCACCGCCATCTGCAAAATTGACAAACACACGAGAAGTCCTATCCCTGCTGTTGGCTTCTCTCAACCTGTTGTAGGCTGTCAGCATATCTCGTGCCTTCGTGCTTTGACCGCTGCTCGTTGTCTCTTGAAAAGAACACATGATAAGAATTTTTGGATCGCTAAGCGACGGGATGGCGAAGTCAACGTTGACAAGAACGAGAGGCGAGCGCCCTTGCTCATAAGGCACTCCCAAGGATTGAATTCGCTGCTTGATTCGAGACTCAACGTAGTAACCCTTCCGCCCACTATAGGTGCCAATCAGAGATTGCTTGTAGCGAACTTTGCGCACTTCCCTGCTGTCTTTGAGGCGCGCAGCTAGGTTCAGCATCTCGAGGTAGTAGGCAGGGATCAAGGGGCGCAACTCGGTGTCGCAATTGCCTTCCAAGAGCAGACGCGCGACAACTTGAGCAAAGTTGGTATCGTCTTTAAGTCGCCGCTTGATCTGGGCCATGTTCCACTCACTGTCCAGTCTCTCAGTCACTCGACCCACTTGGCGCAGCACAGACACAATGCGCATGAACTTCTCCTCGGAGAGGCCGATCTCCCGAAGAAGCATTTCTAGACCTTTCTCCGCACGCAGCAGCTTAAGAAGCTCATCCGTCGAACGCAAATCAGCAGTTGTAAGGTTGGTTTCTTCGGCAAGGGAGAGGAGTCTGTTGACTTTGTTCTCAATCTCTTGCTCAAGTTGGTCATCCACAAAGAAAATGGTGATGGATTGCCAAGCTTCCTCAAAGGTGAGCTTCTTTGGTAGTTGATTCATGGGGATTCCCGTTCAACTCTAGCAGTTTTGCTGCTTTAAGAGCCTTTCCCCAACTGGGGAATGCTTCTAAGAACGGCTCTAGCCCGTAACGGCTGAGACGCTGGACGTCCTCTGGTTGTGGCAAGCGCCCTAAGCGCAATGCCAAGTCACGCAGCTCGAGTTGCAGCGCCTTCTTGTGGTATCGCTGACGATGGCGCGAGGTAGGGAAGCGAGGTACGTTGCCGAAGGTCTCGAGCTGGCGCAGCTTATCGCGTGCGATAGCAGTGTAGGCGGGATCCAGGTCGATGGCGATGAAATGTCGCCCGAGCCTCGACGCAACAACTGCCGTTGTTCCAGTGCCAGCCATCGCGTCAAGTACGACATCGTCGGGATCAGTGGTGAGCAGAATGATGCGCTCCAGCAGTGCCTCAGGAAGTTGACAAGGGTGATAGTCTCGATTGCGACGATGCTTAATGCGATGGATATCCCACCAGATGTCCGTTAGCGGCTCCTTCTCGTCGTCGCCGAGCGACTTGCGTCTTCGAATGCAAGCTGAGCGCAGGCAGTAGTCGCGTGCATCGATGGGGCTCACTGCGTCCAAGTTGAGCTTGAAGTGCCGAGGATGCTTCGTGTAGAACAGCAAGGCGTAGTGCGCTGGCATTAACTTGCCACGTGGCTCGGAGAGCGCATCCCAAACGATCCAGTTCTGGAAGTGAAGCCGCTGATTCAAATGAACAGCGTGATGCATCGCCCAACGTGGCAGGTTCAAAACGAACAAAGCGCCGTTCGGCTTCAGAACGCGCACGTATTCATCGAGCCATGCATTGCACCAGTTCAGGTATGCCTCGTCGTCGCGTTCGTCATGGTATGTCCCGTATGCCTTGTCTAGGTTGTAGGGCGGATCGGCAAAGGCGAGGTCAACGGACTCGTCAGGCAATTTCGAAAGGACCTCAAGTGCATCACCCTGTATCACGCAGTCGAGCGGCATTGATGTGTGTGGTTGTTTCTCCTCCCCATTCCTACCGAACGCTCGTGTGAGTGGCCGTGCATACTGCACAGGCACTTCGCGAAAGACATGTTCCCCAGTCGCTTCCAAGATGCGCTCTGCAGGTCCAATGACTCCTTGAATTTCTCGATCGGGGCTGGGGTCGGGAAGCATTTGCATGATTGTGTCTAGCGCAGCGCGTGAAAGACCAGAGTAGTTATCCGCTTTCGGCAAATGCTTCCAGACATCGGAGAGTGCTGCACCGCTTGGGTGCATTAGATGTGATTTTCCACCCCAATCCTTGAGGGGCTTGTGGCAGGCGCGGCAATGCTGGTGGGGTATGCGTACGCGCTTGATGTGAAACTGTTCCCCTTTGACAAACAGCAACACGCCAGCGTGTGCTGAGGGCAGCCGCTTATCCAACCGCAGAGCAGACTCCAAGGCAATCCAGTACTTGAAGCGAAAGAGGCGCTCTGCTTGGACACCGAGCATAGGAAGATGCTCAGGAACACCCTGAATGAAGAGCAGACCTCCTGCTCGCAGCGCAGCGTGGGCTGCCTCAAGGTACGGCAACCACTGATCAGGTGCATCCGTCGCAGTGATGAGCACTGCTACGTCGAGCGTCTCAGGTGGTGTCCTACGCAGCCCAGTCAGCAGCTCACTGCTAGGAAGATACGCTATCATGCTGTGGGGTAGTCGCTCTCTTGCATCACATCACCGTCGTGATCTGCAGGGGGTGCGCTTGTGCGGCTGAGGTGAGCGCTTGCGCTGAGCCCATGACGACTACGCGCCCATGCGCGCGTAGGGCATCAGCCACTTCGGCGAAACGCACGAAGTCCTCGCGCGCAGTGGAGAGCACCTCGTCGCGCAGGCGCTGGCGGAATTCATCCGTCTCACCAGTGAGCCAGCGCACCATTGCCGTGTAGCCTTTGGCGTCGGGTAGCATGTAGGCGTCCAGATCGCCGATCACGCCGATGATAGTGCGCGTGACCTCTTGCTCATCAGGCGCGTGCCCGCGCAGATAATCGCCAACAGCGTCGTAGGTCTTTAGCGTCTCGAGCAGGTTGGGATCGCGGTAGGACAAGAATGCAAAGACACCGCTGCGCGGGTCAAAGGTACAAAACGCGCCATAGGCGCCGCCTTGCATGCGCACACGCTCCCACAAGTAACCCGTGCGCAGCCAATTGTGCACTGGCAGCCATCGCCCGCTGAGCTGAAAGCCCAGCGCGTAGAGGTCAGCGCCTTTGCCGACGTAGTTCACCTGCGCAGGGATGCTCAAGCCCTCGTCGCCCTCTCGATGCTGCGCAGACCACACGCAAGGCGTTTGCGGTGATGCAGGCAGCGTGGCGAGGAACTGCATTAGCTTGGGTTGTAGCTTCTCCCAGTTGTGCGCGTCTAGCGTGACGTTCGCCACCAGCCCGACGCGCGTCACGAGTGCCGCACGCACGGCGTTCAGCTTCGCCAACACAGCATCCCAATCGCGTTCGATGCGCTCTGCGAGATCGCGCAGGAAGAAGAGTTGGCTCACGCCGCCGATCTGCTC
The DNA here is from genome assembly GCA_025057935.1 of Thermoflexales bacterium. Taxonomy (GTDB): domain Bacteria; phylum Chloroflexota; class Anaerolineae; order J036; family Brachytrichaceae; genus DRWP01. The sequence goes on along the minus strand of JANWUW010000046.1, from coordinate 74,937 downwards.
GTTCACCCAGTCAGCAGGATTGAAGGCGGCGCGCAATCGCGAGGCGACAAACGCGTGACCGCTTGGCGTCAAAGCCGATTCGAGGCTCGCCTTGTTCTCCAACACGATCTGTTTGAAGCGCTCGCGGTTGTCGAGCTGCGCAGTGAGCAGCACATCGCGCAGGATGTCGAGCATGTCGTCAAACTGCGCCACAGTGCTCTTCCCGCGAAGCACGAAGCGCGCCACCGGCGTGCGCGTTGGGCGCGCGAGGGTGTTCAAAGTAGCGTACGCGATACCGCCAGTCTTCCGACCGATGCGTTGGAGCAGCTTCACGAAGTCTTCTTTCTCGGTGCCCATCTGCAGCAACGCGCGCCCGATCAACGCAAGATAGGGCACGTCTTCTGGCGGCACGGCGCGCATGTCGAAGGCAAGGTCGAGGTAGACGATGCCGTTGGTGAACAGGTCGTGGTGGAGCACAGTGACGCCGTCGTGCGTTTCAGCCGCGGTGGGAATCGTGCGGATCTTCGGGTCGAGATCGCTGATCTTGAGCGAGGGCAAGCGCGCCAGCACTTCCGGCGGGTCTGGAGTCAATTGCCTCTCTTTGAGCAAGCGCGTCTCTTCGATGATGCGCTTGAGGTCAGCCTCGCTCATTGCGGCGCGAGCTGCGTCGAGGCGCGCGCGCTCTGCAGCCTCGCGCTCAGCGCGCACGTTGGGATCGGGCAGCAGGATCACCGTCGTGCGATGTGGATTCTCGAGGAAAAAGCGCTGAATGAGGTCAGTGAAGATTGATTGACCGCAGGCATCGAGTTTCTGCTTAAGCGCGTTAAGCGGCGCTTCGAATGCAAGCATTGCCAAAGGATCGCCGCCGTAAGTCCACGTGCGCAGTGCGGCGGTGAGATACGCAATGCCGCGCGGGAAACTGCCGAAGTTCGCCTCGCGCAGGCGGAACTCGATCGTGTTGAGCGAAGCTTCCACTTGTTCAGGGTCGAAGCCGTGCGCGGCGAGATCGCGCAACGTGTCGAGGATCAGCGCCTCCACCTTGTCCACGTTGGCAGGGTCAACGCCTTTCAGACCCACGCTGAAGAATGCCTCGCGGACATCGTCGTCAATGCCGCTGGGGGTGAGGTTCTCGCCCAAGCCGCTGTCGATCAGCGCTTTGCGCAGCGGGGATGCAGGCGTGCCGATGAGCATGTGCGCCAGCACGTGCAGGCGGAGCAGCAATTCAGGGTCGCTCGGCTCGGTCAGCAGCCAGTTCACCGAGACCATCGCGCGCTTGCTGCTCTCGTCCTCGCCAGCGTCGTAGCGCTCGATGATGCGCCGCGGCTGTGTGAAGCGCGGCTGGGTAGGGATGTGCACCTCGACAGGCGCAGCATCAAAAGCGCTGAGCCACTTGTTCATGTAGCGCAGCCGCTCCTCGGGGTCGTCGTCGCCGTAGAACAAAATGCGTGCGTTGGAAGGGTGGTAATACTTGCGGTGGAACGCGAGAAACGCTTCGTAGGTCAGATTGGGGATCTCAGCGGGATCACCGCCAGAGTCCACACCGTAGGGCGTGTCGGGGAGCAATGTCATCTGGATGGTGCGTCCGAGCACGTTCTCCGGCGATGAATAAGCGCCCTTCATCTCGTTGAAGACCACACCGCGGAATTGCAGCGGCTGCGATTTGTCCTCTAGCTCGTAATGCCAACCTTCCTGCATCAACGTCCACCGCGTGAGCAGTGGGTAGAACACAGCGTCTAGGTAGACGTCAATCAAGTTGTAAAAATCCTTCACGTTCTGGCTGGCGACAGGGTAAACCGTGCGATCTGGATAAGTGAAGGCGTTGAGGAAGGTGTTCAGCGATCCCTTCGCCAGCTCGATGAACGGCTCTTTGAGCGGGTAATTGCGCGACCCACACAACACGCTATGCTCGAGGATATGCGGCAATCCCGTGCTGTCGTAGGGCGGCGTGGTGAAGGCGATGCCGAAGACTTTGTTCTCATCGTCGTTGATCAGCGAAAGCAGTTGTGCGCCAGTCTTCACATGACGATACAGGCGCGCCTTGGTGTTGATCTCGGGGATGTCCTGCTCGCGCAATAACTCGAAGCCGTGCGTCACGTCCATGGGTGCTGTAAGGATACAACAGGCGCAGCAAGGTAAAGCGGCGAGGCACAAGCCATTTAGCCTTTCGCAGGCATGATGAGTCTTGTGCACAACATCGTTCCTGCAAAGTCAAGAATCACGGGAAGCTCGTCTCTGCGCTGCCTGCGCCGTACAATTGCGTCAGCATGTCTGACTGGCATCCGCTGGCTCGGCTGTTGATCTTCGCTGGCGTAGCGCTGGTGATCGCGGGCGTCGCAGTGCAGGTGCTCACGCGCATCTCACTGCCGTTTTCGCTCGGGCGGCTGCCGGGCGACATCGTCATCGAGCGTGAGAACTTCACGCTCTACATCCCGCTGGGCACGATGATCCTCGTGAGCCTCGGTTTGACCCTGCTGCTCAACTTGCTCGCGCGGCTGCTTGGCGGCGGGCGGTGATGCCTGCGTGGTCACGGTGATCTTGAATTGCGACTGTGGCGAGGGCGTTGCTGATGACGCTGCGATCTTGCCCTACGTCACAGCGGCGAACATCGCCTGTGGAGGGCACGCCGGCGACGAGCGCACTATGCGCGAGACCTTGCGCTTGTGTCGCCAACTCGGTGTGAGCGCTGGCGCGCATCCCTCTTTCCCCGACCGCGTCCACTTCGGGCGGCGTGTGTTGCCCCTTTCACCAGAAGCTGTTGCGCAGTGCGTGCACGATCAAGTGCAACATTTGCTTCGCCTTGCTGAGGCGGAGGGCATCGCGCTTGTCCACGTGAAGCCTCACGGCGCGCTTTACAACCACGCTGCGCGGCACTCTGCTTACGCAGAGGCGGTTGCGCGCGCGGTCGCAGCTTGCGATCCTCAACTCGTCCTCGTGGGACCGCCAAACTCCGCGCTGATCGCCGCGGCTGAGGCAATTGGGCTGCGCGTGTGGCGCGAGGCTTTTGCCGACCGCGCCTACGAGCGCGATGGTACCTTACGCTCGCGTGAACTCCCCGGCGCGCTGATCGAGGATCCATCGGCATGCTTGGCGCAAGCCGAAGCGATCCTGCTTCATCGCCGTGTTCGTGCGCACGACGGCGCATGGGTACCGATCGAGGCTGATACGCTCTGCATTCATAGCGACACGCCTGGCGCGGCAGTGCGCGCTGCCTTCTTGCGCGAAGGGCTTGCGCGCGCTGGGGTTGCCATAGCGCGACCGACGCGATGAGTGTGTGGCGCTTCGCGCCGCTCGGAGAAGCGGCATGGATGGCGAGGTGTGAGCTGCCAGACTTGGCGCTTGCCAATCGCTTCGCCCATGCGCTAGCGCGAGCGCTCGAGGCTTCGCCTGCGTTCGAGGTGCTGTTGGGCTTGCGCTCAGTGACTGTGCGCTTCGACCCACTGTCTATCGAGCCCGAGTCTGCGCTTGTTGCGCTGCAGCGCATCTGTGATCAACTCGAACCAGCGCCTGAAGTGGTTGGGCATGTGCATCGCGTGCCAGTGCGCTACGGTGGAGAGGCTGGTCCTGATCTGGAGTCGGCAGCGCAGGCGCTGGGCTTGACGCCTGCCCAGCTCATCGCGCTGCACACGAGCCAGCCATGGCGCGTCTTGATGTTGGGATTCGCCCCCGGCTTCGCCTACCTCGGTCCTTTGCCAGCGGTGCTGCATCTTCCGCGCCGCGCCACGCCGCGTCCTCGCGTGCCGGCTGGGTCGGTTGCGATTGCTGGCGGACTAACAGGCATTTACCCCAGTGAGCTGCCTGGTGGCTGGCATCTCATCGGCAGGACTGAGCTTACGCTTTTCGACGCGCATCGCGAGCCGCCCACTTGGCTTCAGCCCGGCGATGCAGTGCTGTTTGTGGCGCTGTAGCCATGCTGCGTGTGCTTGAGGGAGGGGCGCTTGCCACAGTGCAGGATCGAGGGCGTCGTGGTTATCAGCGCTTTGGTGTGCCCCAGAGCGGCGCTGTGGACGCCGTGGCACATGCCATTGCCAATCGGCTGGTCGGCAACCCGCCTGAAGCAGCAAGCATTGAGATCACTTGGGGCGGCGCTGTGTTTGAAGTTCTCGAGCCTTGCGTCTTTGCCGTGACAGGCGCGGACTTGGGCGCAAGGCTCGCGGGCGCTACAGTGCCGCTCTGGACAAGCGTGTATGCGCGAGTGGGTCAGCGCCTTGCGTTTTTGCAGCGCGTGCGTGGTGGGCGTGCCTATCTTGCACTGGCTGGGGGTGTGGACGTGCCCGTCGTGCTCGGCTCGCGCAGCACCTATTTGCCAGGGCAATTCGGCGGCGTAGAGGGGCGTGCTTTGCGGCCGGGTGACTATGTGCGCGTTGCTGCGCCACCGCGCGATCTGGCGCGCTGGGCAGCACGGCGCTGGGCTTCGCCGCCGACGTACACGAACGTGCTGCGCGTCTTACTCTGTGGAGATTGGGATCGGGCAGCGCTTGCGCAGCCGCGACAGGTCGGCGCGTCCTCGAATCGCATCGGGCTGCGCCTCGAAGGTGTTCCGCTGCGCGCGCCGACGCAGAGCGTGGATTCCTTCGGTGTGTTTCCTGGCGTCATCCAACTTCCGCCTGACGGTCAGCCGATTGTGCTGCTTGCGGACGCCCAGCCAACAGGTGGCTACCCAGTGCTGGGCGTGGTGATCCAGGCCGATCTCCACCTTGCTGCTCAGCTTTTGCCCGGCGACACAGTGTGGTTGATGCCTGTGACGCGCGACGAAGCATTGGACGCGCTGCGCGAGCAGCGAGCCTGGCTTGCCTCGCCCATCGAAGAGGACGATGCGTTTCTTTCGCTTGCTCACGTGCGCGCGTAGATGGCTCAGCAGCCACCAAGCCTGATCAAGTGCAGCGCTTACACTCAGAATGTGCAGCGTTACTCGCCGCTCCGACCGTGGTATTGGGTGTTGTTCTTTGCATGTTTAGCGCTCGTGGTGGGGCTCAACCTGCCCTTCCCTCAGCGCCCTCCACAAAATCCCAGCGCGCTCCTGCAGGACTCATGGTTTATTTGGGGCTTTAGCTACTTTGGCTTGCTGATCATGCCCGTTGCTGCGCTCATGATCGAGGACGCGCGGCAGCGTGGGCTGCGTTGGGCGCCTTACGTGATCCTGTATTTCTTCGTCGGCATCTTGCCACTTAGCGTTTACATGGCACGCCGCCCCGCGCACGACCAACAGCGGCTGCCGACGCCTGCCTGGCTATCGCAACGTTGGTTTTGGGCGCTGCTCGCGCTCGCCGTGCCTGTGATCTCGGTTGCTCTGCTGCCGCGTGGATCGCTCGAGCAGCTCGTTGAGACCATGCGCCAGAACCTTGGGCTGACGTTCATGTGGTTGGACATCGCGCTGAACCACGTAGTGGCGCTTCCGCTCGCTCAGGCAGACATGCAGCGCCGTCACGTGCAGGGGCAAGGAGCATGGCTGCTCGCCATTCTGCTCACAGGCGCGCTGGGTTTGTGCCTTTACATGGCGACAAGGCCCGCGCACTCCTCACCTTTGTTCGGCAAGAGCTACGAGGAAGCAGCAGCCTGAGATGGGCTCGCCTTGACCTTCACGACGTAGGTCCTCAGCGTTTGTGTTCAACACGTATCATTGCCCTCCATGGACGTGCAAGCGTTTGACGCTTACTTGCTCGCCCATCGCGAGCGCCTGCTTGAGGACTTCAAGGACTTCTTGCGCCAGCCAAGCGTAGCTGCGACAGGTCAAGGCATTGCTGAGATGGCGGCGCTGGTTGCGCGGCGGCTCACTGCGCTCGGCGCCAAAGTGCAGATCGTGCCCACTGAGGGCGACGCGCCGCCAGTGGTGTGGGCAGAGCTGGGCGAAGGTGATAAGGAGCTGCTGATTTACAACCACTACGACGTCCAACCGCCGGAGCCGCTTGAGCTGTGGGAGTCTCCGCCGTTTGAGCCGACCATTCGCGACGGGCGCATCTACGCGCGCGGCGCTAGCGACGACAAAGGCGAACTGGTCACGCGCATTCATGCCATCGAGGCTTGGCTGGCAACGCAGGGCAAGCTGCCCTTCAAAATCAAGTGGCTTATCGAAGGAGAGGAGGAGATCGGCAGCCCTCACTTGCACGCATGGGTGGAGCGCCACAAGGCTTGGCTGAGCAAACCAGACGGGCGACCAATAGACGGGTGCTTGTGGGAGTTCGGTGGCTTCGATGAGAAGGGGCGATTCACGCTCACCATGGGCGTGAAGGGGATCTGCTACGTGGAGTTGCGCGTCCGCGGCGTCAGCCACGACCTGCACTCCTCAAACGCTGCGCTCGCGCCCAACGCAGCGTGGCGGCTGGTCTGGGCGCTGAACACGATCAAGGACGCCGACGAGCGCATCCTCATCGAAGGATTCTATGACCACGTGCGCGAGCTCACGCCAGCCGAAGAAGCGGTGTTGCGCGCGATGCCCTTCGAGGAGGAAGAAATCAAGGCAAAGTGGGGCATCCAAGCATTTGTGACGGGCGTGAGCGGTTTCGACGCGGTCAAGCGGTTGTTCTTTGCGCCCACGGCGACCATCTGCGGCTTGAGCAGCGGTTGGCAAGGGACAGGCGTCAAGACGGTGCTCCCTGCGGTGGCAAGCGCCAAGCTGGATTTTCGCCTTGTGCCCAACCTCACGCCAGAGATTGTGCTCGACCTGCTGCGCAAGCACTTGGATCGTCACGGCTTCGCCGATGTGGAAATTCACTTCTTGGGCGGATACCGCGCTGAGATCTGCGACGTCGATTCACCGATGGTGATAGCTGCCGAGCGCGCTGCTCAGCGCGTGTATGGTCAGCAGCCGGTCAAGGTGTTGCTCAGCCCAGGCAGCGGACCGATGTATTCCCTCTCGTCGTTCATCGGCGGTGTGCCCGTAGTGGCTGCGGGCATCGCGCATCCCGATTCGCGTGCCCACTCGCCGAACGAGAATGCTATCTTGCAGAACTACTACGACGGCATGCGCTACATCGGGGCATTGATCGATGAGTTCGCACGCTTGTCATGAGTTGAACGCCATGGACGTCGAGGCTTTTCGACAGAGCTTGACCCATGCAGCGCCGCCTGCGCACCTCAGCCCTGCGCTGCAGGCGCTGTGGTGGGACGCGAAAGGGGATTGGCAGCGCGCGCATACTTGCGTGCAACAGCAAGGTGACGTGGACAGCGCATGGGTGCACGCTTACCTCCACCGCAAGGAGGGCGATTTGAGCAATGCCGTATACTGGTATCGCCGCGCGAACAAGCCCGTCTTCCAAGGCGCACTCGAGACGGAGTGGGAACAGATCACAACCGCATTGCTGATGCAACATGCTGCACGCCTGAGCAATGCGTGAAGTCGCTCATCAAGCACTGGAGTGGCTGGCACAAGGCAAGCCTGTTGCGATTGCCACGGTCGTGGCAACGTGGGGATCTGCGCCGCGCGGTTTAGGCGCTAAGTTGGCGCTCACGCCTAATCAAGACCTCGCTGGCTCAGTGAGCGGCGGTTGTGTTGAGGGCGCGGTGATCGAGGCTGGCTTGGAGGTCATCGCGCAGCAACAACCGCAGCGCCTGCGCTTTGGTGTATCCGACGAGACTGCCTTCGAGAAAGTGGGGCTTGCGTGCGGCGGCACCATCGAAGTGCTGGTTGAGCCGCTGCATACTACGCTGGCTGAGGCGTGGCGGCGCGCCCTGCACGAGGACCGCGCGCTCGCTACGGTCATGCTGCTGGACGGCACGCCGATGGGAAGTTGCCTGGCGCTTGCTGAGCACGGCGAGGTGTGGTTTGAACATCCAGCGCTTTCGCCAGAAGCGCGCGCAGCAGCGCATGCTTTGGCTGCAGAAACCCTTGCGCAGCGGCAGCCGCGCTCCACAACGATCACGGCTGCTGGCGAAACGCGCGCGGTGTTCGTGGATTTCGTCCCCGCCCAGCCGCAGCTCATCGTGATCGGCGCAGTGCACATCGCGATCGCGCTCACTGCGCTGGCGAAAGCGCTCGGCTACCGCGTGACAGTGATCGATCCGCGCGCAGCATTTTGCAATCGAGAGCGCTTCCCTCATGCAGATGCAGTGATCGTTGAGCATCCGCGGCATGCCCTCAAGCGGGTCGCGCTCACCAGCAACACTGCTGTGGTCACGCTCACGCACGATAGCAAGTTTGACGACCCTGCGCTGCAGATCGCGCTGCGCAGCCCTGCGTTCTATGTTGGCGCCCTAGGCAGCCGCAAGACGCATGCTGCGCGACGCGAGCGCCTGCTGCGCGCCGGCCTCACTGAGGCTGAAGTGTCTCGCCTGCACGCGCCGCTCGGGCTTGACCTTGGCGCGCGCACGCCTGAGGAGATCGCTTTGGCTGCGTTGGCGCAGATCGTCGCAACGCGCAACGGCAAAGCCTAAGCGTTTGCTCTCGCTTTCTTCGCCATGTTGTTCGACTGGATGCCTAAGCCTCCTTGGAGCGTCTCCGCGCTGACGGAGTACGTCAAGGCGTTGCTCGAAGGCGACCCGGAGCTCCACGACCTGCGCGTGCAAGGCGAGATCGCCCAGATCTCGCGCCCGACCTCTGGGCATCTTTACTTCACCTTGAAGGATGAGCACGCTCAACTGCGCTGCGTGATGTGGCGCAATTGGGCGCTGCGCCTAGATTTCACACCAAAGGTTGGCGACGCTGTGATTGTGCGCGGCAACCTCGGCGTGTACGAACGCGATGGTCAATATCAGCTTTACGCCAACGCGATGGTGCTGCAGGGCGCAGGCGCGTTGCAGGGCGCGCTCGAAGCGGTAAAGCGGCGACTGGCTGCAGAAGGACTGTTTGACCCAGCGCGCAAGCGACCCTTGCCTGCATTTCCGCGCGTGCTGGGTATTGTCACTTCACCAACCGGCGCAGCGCTCCAAGATGTGCTCAACGTGCTGCGTCGGCGTTACCCTCTGGTTACGGTAGTGCTTGCGCCAACGCTAGTGCAGGGCGACGAGGCACCAGTGCGGATCGTGCGCGCGTTGGCGCGCTTGAACGAGCTGCACGGCGAGCTGCGTCCCGATGTGATCCTTGTTGCGCGTGGCGGCGGCTCAGCCGAGGACCTCTCAGCGTTCAACGACGAGCGCGTCGTGCGCGCCGTCGCGCAGTCCAGCATTCCCATCATCAGCGGCGTGGGGCACGAGATAGACGTGACGCTCACTGACTTCGCCGCAGACCAACGCGCGCCTACACCCTCTGCAGCTGCGGAGGTGCTCACGCCGGATCTTGCTGAGCTGCGCCAGCAGATTGATGACCTGGCAGAGCGACTGCAGAATGCGGCGGGTCGGCAGTTCCGATCGGCGCGCCAGCGATGGGCGCAGTTGGCGCGCGCGTTGCAACTGCTTCAGCCGGGAGCGCGCTTGGCTGCACAGCGCGCGCGTCTGGAGCAACTGCGCCTGCAGCTCGAGCGCGCAAAGCAGCATCGCCTTGAGCGGGCGCGACTTGCGCTCCGAGCGCTAACGCAGCAGTTGCATGCGCTCTCGCCGCAGGCGGTGTTGGCGCGCGGATATGCCATCGTGCGCCGTGCCGATGATGGGCGCGTAGTGCGCGCTGTGCACGAAGTGCAACCTGATGTGCTTTTGCAGATCACTCTGCACGAGGGGGAGATCGTCGCCCGTGTAGTGGCAGAGCGCCTCTAGTGCTCCTCCAGCACCTTCAGCGCCTCGTCCACGGCGCGCGACGTGCTCATCTCCTGCCCTTCATACCACGCGCTTGTGAAGGCAGTGTCGTCCATCAAGGCACGCACCGCCTCAATCCGTTCGCGCACTTCCTTGTAGCGCAGTGGCTCAAGCTGGTTGTGCAATGTGAGACGGTCGCGCAGCTTCGCGGCTTGGGAGAGTAAGTGCACAGCAGTGGTGAGTTGACCTGCGCGTTGCGCGAGCGCGCCTGCGATCATGAGGAAGTGGGGCAATAGCTCGCCGCTGCTGAAGCGCTGCTGAAGTGAAATACCTTCGCGCACCAATGCGCGCACAGTCTCGAAGTCGCCTTGGCGAAACGCGATCTGGCTGAGCGGCATGATCCAATCCGCTAGGCCTGCGGAATCGCCCATTTCGCGCATGAAGTGCACGCAGCGCTCGATGTGAGTGCGCGCAGTGGCATAGTCCTCGCGCGCCATGAACACAAGCCCAAGTTCGCCTGTGCACTGGATCTCGCGGTAGCGATCGTTTGCCATTTGCGCGAGCCGAATGCCCGCGTGGCAGAAGCGCTCCGCTGCGTTGAGGTCTTCTTCGTGCACGCGAGCGTGCTTTGCCAGCCAGGCAAGGATGCCGGCAGCTTCAGCGTACAGCCCAGCCTGCTGAGCAATGCGCAGCCCCTCTTCGAGATGAACGCGCGCTTCATCGCAAGGCAAGGACAGGATGCCGTTGAGCAGGGAGAAGAGAGCCAACAAGCGTGCATCGCTGAGGCGCTTCGCTATGTCGCTGCCGATGCGCGCCAGAGTATAGGCGCGCTCGTAGTTGCCTATGCGCCAAGCAAAAAAGCCCGCGCCGAACATCGCCTCGGCCCGCAGCGCTGGCAGCGGCGTGTGCTCAGCGAGGAAGGAGAGCCACTTGAAGCCTTCTGCCCAGTATCCGCGGCGCGCCCAGAACGCATGCAAGCCGTTCCAATGGCGCTCCAACATCTCTCGCTCGTGCCCGTCGGCAACCCAGTTCAAGGCGGCGCGGAAGTTTCCCTTCTCGCGCTCAAACTGCAGCAGCCACGCTTTCTGCTGAGATGTGCCGAGGAAGGGTAGGATGCGATCGGCGAGGTCGAAGTAGTAGCGCGTATGGCGCGTGCGTAGCATCTGATCTTCGCCGGCTTCTGCTAAGCGCTCCAGCGCATACTGGCGCAGGGTGTTCGACAAGTAGTAGCGCGGTTGCCCATCTTCGTCGCGGGCGCTCACGAGCGACTTGTTCACTAGTTGCAGCAGCAGCTCCAAGACGCGCGATGGGGGCAGTGAAGCGTGCGCCGCTGTGTCTTGTGCCTCTTGAGGAGCTGCTTCCTCCTGTGTTGGGTCAGCGCACACAAACTCAGCAGCTTCGAGCGTCCACCCGCCGACGAACACGCCGAGCCGCCGCAGCAGCATGCGCTCCGGCTCGCTGAGCAAATCGTAGCTCCAGTCGATCAAAGTGCGCAGTGTCTGATGGTGCGGCAGACTTGGGCGCGTGCCGCCGCTCAGCAAGCGGAAGCGGTCGGCGAGGCGCTCGGCGATCTGGGAGATGGTCATGGCGCGCACGCGCGACGCTGCAAGCTCAATGGCGAGCGGTAAACCGTCGAGTTGTGCGCAAATGTCGTGGATCAAAGCGCGGTCTGCCTCGCTCAACTCTAGTTCTGGGCGTGCTGCCAGCGCGCGTGCCACGAATAGAGCCGCCGCGTCCTGTGGAGCTAATCCCTCGATCGGGTAAGTGATCTCACCAGGCACGCCCAATACCTCGCGGCTAGTGGCGAGCACGGAAAGCTGCGGGCAGGCACGCAGGAGGTGGAGCACCAGCGAGGCAACAGCGTCGACCGCACGCTCACAGCCGTCGAGCACAAGCAAAACATGCTTGCTATGCAAAAACTCGATGAGCAGTTGTTGCGAGTCAGCGCCTGCTGGGCGCAAGCCCAGCGCCATCGCCACTGCGTCGCTGACCAAGCTGGCGTCGGAGATCAGCGCCAGCTCGACCCAGTAAACGCCTTCTCGGAACCATGGTGCGACGGCAGCGGCTAGATGCAGTGCCAAATGGCTCTTGCCCACGCCCCCACTTCCGTGCAAAGTGAGCAGGCGCGCGGTCTGCAGCAGCACCTTGAGGTCCTCCATCTCTCGCTGGCGATCTACCAATTCGGCAAGCGGGACAGGGAGCGAGCGCAATGGCTCTAACGTTGCTTCAAGCCGCGCTGCAGGCGCGAGCGCTGCACCTTGGGCGAGCTCACTTGCTCTGCGGCGACCACGACGCACGCGCGCCTTGGCTGCATGGGCAAGCGCTACTAACTGCTCTGCCTCTGGCGTGCCTTCAATGCCCAGCGCTTCTAGGAAGCGGGCGCGAACGCTCACGGGGTCGGGTGTGCGGGTGTTGCTCTCAAGGCGCGCAATGTGAGCTTCTGAGTAGCCAACTGCAATGCCGAGATCGCGCTGTGTTAAGCCAGCGCGACGCCGCAGTAAGCGCAGCAGCTCGCCAAAACTAAGCGAATCCTTTCCGCCAGATGAGTCCTGCATGAGAAGGCATCGAGTTATGAGGGATTCTACTCATCCCTTTACCGCTTCAGTTTGCGCCTGCTGTCACAAGTTGGCAAGTAGATTGGCAAGAAAAGTCAACTTTTCCACAAGTGTTTGTTATACACTTTTGGGCGTGTTGAGGCAGGGATAGCCCAACACAAGGAGGCATGAAGATGCTGACTTTCGATCGGATGCTGGCGGCTCGGATGCGCTACGAGGAACTCCTCGCAGCAAGCAAGCCACTGCCAGTGGGGCCTAATGTGGAATACTTCCCAAGCCCCGCCGAGCGCATAGCTGCTGTGCTTAAGACCCTCCCAGCGCGGCTAGCAGCAGCGTGGACGGCGTTCCGATACTACAACGCAGTGCAGCGCGGGTGGGTCGCTGAGTGATGTTCTAGGTGCGCTAACTTCCTCCTCCTGGGTCCCTCCGGGTTGGATTCTCGGGTGGCTGAAGGCCCCGGTGCTCGAGCGAGCGCTGGGGTCTTCGGCTTTTTAAGGTAATGCTGGGGTTAGCGTGGTGGAGTAGCGGGGACGAGAGCACGCTCAGGAACCCAGCCGCGCTCACCATGCGCGTTCTCAACCAGCGCCCAACCATCGTACGCCTCGATGAGCATTACCCACTCTCCCACTGATAGCGGAAGCTCTTGGGCACAAAAGTCCTCGCGCAGAACAAAGCGGTAATCTTCTTCCTCGAAGAAGCGCTCATGCACGCGCCCGCGTCGCCCGCGTTTGTCTCGACACCACCACCAGTGAGGCGTCTCTGGGTCGGGTATCTCGCGGAAGATGGAGTCGCCGCGCTCGGCACATAGCGGTGGCTCAGCAGGCGGCTGGTGTGCCAAGATAGCGCGATGGGTGGGGATTGAGGAGGGAGGGGTGAACGGTTGCCAACGCGCGCCCTCGTTTGCAGCACTAACGTATAGTCTCGGGGTTAAGCCTGTACGGCGTGGGTACTCGTACTGAATGCGCGCGATGAACACGCCTACTTGCGCCTCATCCACTAGCGCGATCGCACATCCTCCGAACCCAGCGCCGGTCATGCGCGCGCCATACACTCTTGGTGTGCTCAAAGCGATCTCTACAACAGCATCGAGCGCTGGGCTGCTAACCTCGTACAGGTCGCGAAGGCTCATATGTGATTCGCTCATTAAGGCACCGAGGCGGTGAATATCGTTCGCGCGCATCGCTTCCACGGCGGCAAGGACGCGTGCGTTCTCGTTCACAACATGTTCTGCGCGGCGCGCGAGCAAGGGAGGCAGCGAGGTGCGACGCGCTTCAAACTCCTCAGGGGTGAGGTCGCGCAACGCGGGCACGCCCAACATCTGCGCAGCGGCTTCGCATTGTGCTCGCCGTTCGTTGTATGCACTCGCAGCGAGCGCGCGCGGTGCTCCTGTATCTACGACGACCACAGCCACGCCTTTGGGCAGGGGGACAGCCGTGTGCTCCAGCGTGCGGCAGTCAATCAGCAGTGCATGACCGACTTGCCCAAGCGCCGCGATCATTTGGTCCATGATCCCGCAGCGCACGCCCACAAACTCGTTCTCGGCACGTTGTGCAAGACGCGCCGCGGTTTCGGGTGAAAGACAAACTTCTGGATTGCTGGCTTGGAACGCCATGATCGTCGCCATCTCGATAGCAGCTGAGGAGGAAAGCCCGCTACCTATTGGCACGTCACCGTGCACTACAGCGTCGAATCCATGCAGCGCATAGCCTGCCTGCTGCAGCGCCCACGCAACGCCCTTGCAGTAATCCGCCCATCCCGGGGGATTATCACGCTGCAGCGCCGAGAGCCGAAACGCAGCGTGCGCCTCGAAGTTCAACGAGTAGAGACGCACCCAATCGTCTGCGCGTGGACGCCCCACAAGACGCACCTCGCGGTCGATTGCCATCGGCAACACAAAGCCTTCGTTGTAGTCCGTGTGCTCGCCGATCAGGTTCACTCGACCTGGTGCGCGTGCCAAGAAAGTGGGATGGGCTCCGAACACCTCGTAGAAGCGGGCAGCAAGGGTCTGAGGATGCATGGCTTTTTGCGGCAAAGTGTAACGCTTGTCGTGCTACCATGCTTGCCCGTGCGCCTCACCCAGTGCTGGGGTTATAGTTAGCAGCGTAGATGCGCGCTGAACCAATCCGAATGTGGGGAGTTCACAAGCGAAAAGTGAGGGGCTTGATCTGTGCAGCCTGCATGACTGCTCTTGCCGTCCTCTGCTCAACCGCTGCACGCGCTCAGGAGCGAACGCCATCGGCACCTTTCGACCCGACCGAGTTGCCGCAGACACCTACGCCTAGCGTTCTCCAGCTTTTGCCGACGGCGCCGCCAGTGCGCTTGCCAGCGGTGAGTCCGACGCCCACCGTCACAGTAGAAGTCACAGCCTCGGAGACCATCTCCGCTCACGTAGTGCTTCCTGCGGTGCGCCAAGTGCGCACACCGCCGGGTGCCGTGATTGTTGCGCTGCTTGGCGTAGACACGCGCCCCCAGACAGGCGGCGCGAATACCGACGTCATCTTCCTCGCTGCGGTTTACCCTGATCTGCCCGCAGTCTCGCTCGTCTCCATCCCGCGCGACACTCTGGTTTACATCCCGCAGCGCGGCTTGGCGAAGGTGAACACAGCTTTTGCGCGCGGCTGGAACACATTTCGCCAAACGATGCGCCATAACTTTGGTGTGAATGTGGATTACTATGTTGCGGTTAACTTCTTCGGCTTTGTGCGCGCTGTGAACGCAGTGGGCGGCGTTGAAGTCGTCGCCACTTGTCCGCTTTACCAAGTCTTCCCTGCTGACCCTTACTACATGCCTCCGAACGCCAACCAGCCATACACTGTGACAGCGCCCTACACCAACACTTTCACTGGCGAGGTGTGGGAAGTGGGTCAAGCCGTGCCGACTCTAACGATCAGCCTGTCGCAGCCTGGCGTGTATCGGCTCGACGGCTTGCAGGCGCTTGCCTTTGTGCGCGCGCGTCAGGGAGTGCCCGGCGGCGACCTTGACCGCACGCGGCGCGCTCAGCAGTTGCTTCGCGCGCTTTACCGCAAGGTAACCGCCGATCCAGTTGCGCTGCTGACGCGCTTGCCGAATTTGATCGTGCAACTGGGTGCGAACGTCAAGACCAACCTCAGTGCGGAGCAGATGCTTGCGTTGGCGCAGCCTGCGAGCAAGCTCGACGAAGCCGCCATCCGCAGCGCCTACCTTGACGAAGTGGGATTGACCTCGAGAAACTTGCCGCAGATCGGCGCTGTGCTTGAGGTTGCGAACCGCGAGGCCGTGCCGCGCTTTATGGAGCGTGCCTTCAGCGTGTCCGCAAACCAGCAGGCGCTGCTGATCCCAGTGGAGGTATGGAACGGAACGCGCCGCGCCGAGTTTGGCGTCGTGGCAGCGGCGCGGCTGCGCGAACTAGGGTTTCATGTGACAAGTGTTCAAGAGGCAGGGCAGGTGTATTCACGCACGGTGATTTACGATTTCACGGCTAGCTCGAAGGGAGGCGTGCTGCCACAGTTGCAACGCGCGCTTGGGGTGCGTCAAGAGAACATCGTGCGCGAGCCACGCCCCAATGGTCCGCGCTACCGCATCATTGCAGGTGAAGACTTCGAGCCTTGCTACTGGCGCGCCAAACAGCGCGAATCCGCACAGAAGCCAACGCCCACCCCAACGCCGCAACCCTAGTGGCGAAACGCCCCCGGCGAGACTCGAACTCACAACCCGAGCATTAGAAGTGCCCTGCTCTATCCAATTGAGCTACGGGGGCTATTCAGACACTGGCTTGATTCCATTATAAACAACGCGCCCGCTAATTTGCGCGAGCACTTCGCTGGGCTTGCGGCCGATGCATGCCGCGATTTCTGCGGCGCTCATCGGACGGTTAGCGTTGATGAGCAGCAAGCGAAAGACTGCCTCTGCGATGGGCAAGCCAGCGCGGATGAAGTTGGGATCATGAGCACAGTGCTCGCGCACAAGTTGAACAGCTCGCGGCACAGAGTACACCTCGCCTGTCTGCTCGTCCACGAAGTCCAGTAGGGTGTTGTCGTCTGCGCTGAGCTGCGCTTGTTGCTCGGGAGGGAGGTAACGCGCCAGAAGCACGTTGACCTCTTGACCTTGCTGCACGAACCAGTCAAAGTCAATCTGCAAGCGCGTCGTCTCGTCGAGTCGCGAAAGTTTCATGGCGTTGCTCCTGTTCGCGTGATCGCCTATGGTGCCTCGGGCTCAACGCTGCGCCAGTAGTTGTCGCCGAGCGGCATGTAGCGTGGGCTTGCGCTGAGCGCCGCGAACACGCTGCGCGGCGTGCTGCGCACCAAGATGTTGACCACGACGTAGAGCGTTCGCGCGTGCACGTTGCCTTGCACACTCTGCGCGCTGAGCGCCGCGAATGCCTCCTGCACAGCTTGTGTCACGGTATAACGACGTGTGGCGCGCCACTCGAGAATTGCCTGCGGTGAGTCGAGGAAGACCGTCATCAAGTCTTCCATCTCGCTGCTGACTGTGCGCTGAGCTGTTTCAAGCACAAACCGCCCATCGCGGATGCTCACCGTGCGCACCCAGTCGCGGCGTGGACGCTGGCGTCGGTAGCTGATGTACCACTCATCAGGTGTGTTGCCGCGCTGCAGCTCGATGTAGACGCCAGGTTGGAGATTGTGCTTGGCATACCAACGGCCGAGTCCCCACAAGTAGCGACCCTCTCGTGATAGCCATGCAATCATTGCTTCGCCGCTGATTTGGTCAACTAAGCGCACCGCTGCGAAAGGCTTGGTGCTAACGCGGAACAGCCCAGCGAGACTACGGTTCCAGCCCAGTGTGCCCGCCAAGCGGTGAGGTGGGGTAAGGATGAGCGTTGCCTGATTGCTGGGACGCTCTTCGCCAGGAGAAAACTCCCACTCGTCGTCCAGCGCGCGAGCCAACGCTTCCAGCGCTGGGTCAAGCGCTGAGGGCTCGCTCTGCTGCGCTAGGCGTAACACATGAGGTGTCTCGCTTACTTCGCGAGGCTGCAAGCGACGCAGAAACCACATTGGCGTCCGACCTACGCCAACCTCGACGAAGCGCAAGTCGTCGTAAAGAGCAACGTTGAGCGAGGCTTCTAACACAGACTGTGGCGCATCTGCAGTGAGCTGAAGCTCGCGCAGGATCTCAGTTGTCGAGAGTGGACCGCCGCCGACCATATCGAGCACTGCCTCGGCGAGGTTGAGATGCCCTACGCCGATCTCGACCAGCAGCGCGCGCAAGAACCAGTCTCCGCCGATGCGGATGAAGTCTGGGTGATTCTCGAGAGCCGTGTTGAGCACGACGGTGACGTGCTCGCCATGGGCACTGTAAAGCGCCTCAGGCGTCTGTATCGGTTTCTCATCGAGGAGCACAGTGAAGTCTTCCTCGTTAAGGCGATGCATGCGCGGGTAGCGAGCTGCGAACTTGCGCCGCTTGCCGTTCGCCATTTCGACCTCGATCACATCGAAGTCACCGATCTCGGGATTATTGCCGCGGCGCACCTTAACTACGCGCCCCACTGCGAATTGCAACGCGGGAAAGGCGAGCCATTCCCCCTCTGCGTATGTCTGCTTAGGTTGATAGATTTTGTGTGTGCTGAGTTGGCGGCGAATCTGTGCGGCTTCTTGCTCCATACGGTGGCGCATGAGCGCCAACGCCAACTCATGAGCAGGAACGGGACGACTCGCCTCTAAGATATAGCCGTAGATGAAGTCAATGTCCTGTGCTGTGACGGCGAAAGCGTTCCAATACTCCGCCGTTTGCGTTTGCCGATGTATCACGCGAAAGTGGCCCTTATGAAGAGAGTTTCCCGTGCATTATACGCCTCAAGCTCGCGAGAGCTTGAGGCATAGTGAGCAAGTGGCGAAGCGAGCAACCAAGTACAATGCCAAAAACGCTCGCAAGAGGACGTCTGCCGTGGTACCGCAACTGCACATCTGCAACCACCCTCTCGCGCAACACAAACTCACCATCCTGCGCAATCAGAACACCGAGCCGAAGAAGTTCCGCGAAGTAGTGCGCGAGTTAGCGGCGATGCTTATCGTTGAAGCTACCGCCGACCTGCCAACCATCGATGTGCCAATCACCACCCCGATTGGCGAGGCTGTCGGTAAGAAATTGGCGGACAACATTGGCTTGATCCCCATCTTGCGCGCTGGCTTAGGAATGGTCGAGGGCGCGCTGGAGATGTTGCCGCAAGCCGAGGTGTGGCATATTGGGTTGTATCGCGACGAGCGCACTTTGCGCCCAGTGGAGTACTACAACAAGCTGCCCGTGCACCCCACAGTGCAAGTCTGCTTGGTACTCGATCCCATGTTGGCAACTGGCGGCAGCGCCACTGCGACGGTGGATATCCTCAAACGTTGGGGCGCTCAGCGCATCAAGTTCGTCGGGTTGATCGGCGCGCCGGAAGGTGTGCGACGCCTCAGCGAGGCGCACCCAGACGTGCCGATTTACCTTGCAGCGCTCGATGAGCGACTGAATGACAAAGGCTACATCGTGCCTGGCTTAGGCGATGCTGGCGATCGCCAGTTCGGCACCGGCTAACCGCCTGAAAGCAGTGGTATGCTATCCAAAAGCAAAGCTTGGCACGGGTCGAGGGCACGATGCTGGAACAGTTAGCGAAACTCATCGAGCAGATCATGCTGGGGCTGGGGTACGTTGGGATTGCCCTTGTCATGTTCATCGAGAATGTATTCCCTCCCATCCCCTCTGAAGTGGTGATGCCGCTTGCGGGCTTTCTCGCTGGCGAGGGCAAGTTCGAATTTGTCAGCGTGTGGATTGCCGGCACGTTGGGATCAGTGCTGGGGGCGGTCGTCCTGTACTACATCGGCTTTTGGGTGAACCACGCTGTGCTTCTGCGCTTCATCAAGCGCTATGGGCGATGGATCGGGGTTTCTACGCACGACATTCATCGCGCCTTGAGCGTGTTCGACCGCTACGGCGAAGTCATCGTTTTTGTGGGGCGTTTGATTCCGCTGATTCGCAGCCTGATTTCCATCCCCGCAGGGATGCATCGCATGCACTTCGCGCGCTTCCTTGCGTTCACGGCGGGGGGGTCGGCGATTTGGTCGGGTGTTCTGGCATATGCCGGGATGCTGCTGGGTCAGAATTGGCGCATCGTCGTCGAGTTCCTCAAGACCTACCAGAACTTCACCATGGCGACGCTGGGCGTTGGGTTTGTAGCGCTTGCAGCTGTGTTCGTTGTGCGACGCATGCGCCCAGCGCTTGCTGAAGGGCGCGTCACGCGCTCGGCGCCGCTCGCCGATAAATAACCTCGCTGGCTAGATAGCCGGCTGACGACATCACCAAAGACGCTGCTGCAGCGTCCACCATCCACATCAACCTGCCCGTGAGGGGCATCACGCCCTGCGCCGGCAGCACTTCTGGCTGCCACGTGCCAAGCAGCACACGTCGCAGCGTTTCAGCTTTGCCTGCGCCGCTGACAAGGAACAACACCGCGTCCGCAGCGTTGATGAGCGGATACGTAAAAGTAATGCGCAGCGCGTTGAGCCGAGGAACTGCGTTCGCAACTACCCAACGCGCCTGCTCCTGAAGTGCCGCGGTGCTAGGGAACAGCGACGCGGTATGACCATCGTCGCCCATGCCCAACAGGATGAGATCGAAGCGCGGCACACCAGCGCCGGGAACATTCCCGAGCGCTGGTGTGTTGACACCAAAGGTGGCGCGCAGGTCGGCTTCGTAATGGGCTGCTGCATGTTCTGCGCCGAGCTCGGTGCGCACGCGATGAATGTTAGTTTGAGGGATCGGCACATGCGCGAGCAGCGCATCATGGGCCATGCGGTAGTTGCTCTCCGCGTGATCAGCGGGCACGTTGCGCTCATCGCTCCACCACACATGAACGTGCTCCCAGGCAATCTGCTCGACGAATGGCGTGCGCGCTAGCAGAGCGTAAAGTGCGCGCGGCGTGCTTCCACCGCTGAGCGCCCAGTGAAACACGCCGCGCCGCTCCACTGCTTTCTGCGCTGTGAAGGCAACCGCCTTGGCAGCAAGCTCTGCAAGCGCCTCTGCTGAGGGTGCAACATGCAAGGTGTAGGTTCGTGCCTCATTGAGGAAGATGACAAAAGGCGTTGTGGATGAGCTATGTATGCTCATAGCTTACGCCAAGCGCGCCCATCGGCAGCGATGAAGTCATCGGCTTGCTTTGGTCCCCACGTGCCAGCGCGGTAGAGCTCGATGAAGGACCCCTCGCCTGCCTTCCAGCGCTCGATTACGGGCGTGATCAGCGCCCAGGCAGCCTCCACCTCGTCGCTGCGCGTGAACAGCGTGCCATCGCCGAGCATGGCGTCGAGTAATAGCCGCTCGTAAGCATCGGGCGCAGGGACCTTGAACGACGCCCCATACTTGAAGTCCATCACCACTGGCTGAATGTTCTCGCCGCTGCCGGGCACCTTGGCGCCGAAGCGCAGCGAAATGCCCTCATCGGGCTGAATGTTGAGCACGAGCAAGTTGGGCTGAATTTCGCTCGCGGTGCGCTGGCTGAACAGCAGCAGCGGTGGCATCTTGAACTGAATAGCGATCTCAGTCACGCGCTTGGGTAGTCGCTTGCCGCTACGCACGTAAAACGGCACACCTGCCCAACGCCAGTTCTCGATCAGCAACTTCATCGCCAGGTAGGTCTCTGTGGTGGAGTCGGGAGCAACGCCCTCTTCTTGGGTGTAGCCAGGCACAAACTGCCCGTTGACCACTCCGGGTCCGTATTGCCCGCGCACAGTGCCGTCGCCGCGGCTGGTGTCCACGCGCAGCGCTTTGAGCACTTTCACCTTCTCGTTGCGCACAGCATCGGCGGTGAACTCCGCTGGCGGCTCCATCGCTGTGAGCGCGACAAGCTGAAGCATATGGTTCTGCATGATGTCGCGGATGACGCCAGCGTGCTCGTAGTATGAGCCGCGGTTGCCGATTCCAATGGTCTCTGCCACGGTGATCTGCACGTGATCAACGTAGCGCCGATCCCAGATCGGCTCGAAGATGCCGTTAGCGAAACGGAAGACGAGGATGTTCTGCACCGTCTCCTTGCCAAGGTAGTGGTCAATGCGGTAGATTTGGTCTTCGCGGAACCAACGGTGTAGGTGCTCATTCAGCGCGCGTGCCGAGGCAAGGTCGTGGCCAAATGGCTTTTCAACAATGATGCGCGCCCAACTGCCCTCGCGTTCTGGGCAAAGGATGGTCCCGACGTGTTCGATGATGGTGTTGTACACCTCTGGGGGTGTGGCGAGGTAATAGAGGCGATTTCCGCCGCTGCCGTGGGCGCGGTCAATCGCCTCCAGGCGCTGACAGAGCACGCGATAGTCGTCTGGATTGCTGTAATCGCCTTGCTGGTAGTGCAGCGCGCGCGCGAAACGCTCCCAGATGCGCTCGTCTATGGGCTTACGTCGCGAAAACTCCTCGACTGCGGAGCGCATCTCTTGGCGAAATGATTCGTTCGTTTTCGGCTTGCGAGCGAAGCCGATCATGGCGAATTCGGCTGGCAGCAAATCATCGGCGACGAGGTCGTAGAGCGCCGGGATCAGCTTGCGATAGGTGAGATCACCCGAGGCGCCGAAGATCACCATGATGCAAGGTTCAGGTTTCTTACCGAACATGACTCCTGGAGGTAGGTGTCAACCCTCGCGCGTCTTCACGGCGTGCCCACCGAACCCTTTGCGCATCATCGCCAAAACCTTGGCAGCAAAGGATTCCTTTTGCCGCGAGACGAAGCGCTGGTAGAGCGAAAGCGTGATCACCGGCGCAGGCACGTCTTCGTCGATTGCAGCCTGGATCGTCCAGCGACCCTCGCCAGAATCCTCAACGTAGCCCACAACGTTGTTCAGCTTCGGGTCTTCGCGCAGCGCATCGGCGAGCAGTTCGAGCAGCCACGAGCGCACAACGCTGCCCTTGGTCCAAACCCAAGCGACTTGATCGAGCTTGAGGTTGAACTCGCTCCTCTCCATGATCTCGAAGCCTTCAGCGTACGCTTGCATCATGCCGTACTCGATGCCGTTGTGCACCATCTTGACGAAGTGACCAGCGCCAGCAGGGCCGCAATACAAGTAGTGTTTGCCGTCTGGGGCTAGCGACTTAAATGCGGGCTCGAGGCGATGGAAGATATCCTCGTCGCCGCCGATCATCAAGCAGTAGCCATTCTGCAAGCCCCAGATGCCGCCACTGGTGCCCTGATCCATGAAGTGGATGCCGCGGGCTTTGCACTCAGCATAGCGGCGCTTGCTGTCTTTCCAATAGCTGTTGCCGCTGTCCACGATCACGTCACCGGGCGAAAGCAGATCGAGCAGACGACGGATTACCGTCTCGGTGGGTTCGCCGCTTGGCACCATCACCCACACTGCGCGCGGTGGCTGCAGTGCGGCAACAAGCTCTTCCAGGGTATATACCCCGCGGATGCCCTCGGCTTTGAGCTGGTCCACGGGTCCGGGGCTGCGGTTGCAGACGATCACTTCGTGACCATCACGATGCCAACGGCGTGCCATGTTGGCACCCATGCGTCCAAGACCGAATAAACCGATTTGCATAGTTAGTGCTCCTTTGGTGAGGTTGTAGCAGCGCTAGGGCTGAAGTGTTGGTTCTTCGCGGTCAGCGCGGTTGGGTTGCAACGTTTGTCCACCTAAGCTGCGCCTGCGACTTGCGCATAAAGCGGATCTCGGCAAAAGGATCGATGTGGTTATGGCTAAGCCTTCTTCCTCCGCCGTCGTGTGGTTGTTGTGCTGCGCTGCCCTTCCAAAGCGCGCAGCACTTTTTGCAGACCCGCCTCAACATCGCGTCCCAAGTGCAGACGCATCACGCGTCGCCCATGTGCCTTGAGCGATTCGTAATCGCCCAGTGCCTGCGCGCGGATGATAGTAGCAAAGGAGAACGGCTCGCCAGCGATCAACGTCTCCTCGGCTGGATCGTAGGTGAGCTGCAGGGCAACCACGTTGTTGTCGCCGCCCTTGTGCAGTTGTCCAGTGCTGTGCAAGAATCGCGGCCCGTAGCCGACTGTGACCGGCACACCTATGCGTTCGCGAATGCGCGCGCGGATTTGCGCCAGCAAGTCGGCGACGGCTTCAGTGTAGGGCAAGTATGCTTGGACTGCCACGTAGTCGCCAGGCTTCGCTTGGCGCAGGAACTTGTTGAGCTGCGCGAGCGCCGAGCGGCTGGATTGCTCGTTCTCAAACGTGCCAGTTTTCTCGTAGCTATCCAGCAAGCGGCGTGTGTTGAGCTTGCTCTCAGTGACATTCGGCTCGTCGAAGGGATCCACACCGATTACCGCGCCGGCGACAGCCGTGGCGAATTCCCAGCGGAAGAACTCCGCGCCAAGGTCGTAGAGGTCATTGAGCGTCAACACGATCAGCGGGCGCCCTGCTTGGCGAATCGCGTGCACGAGCGCCTCGTGCGTGTGATCATCGGCGAGGCGAATGTGCACGAATAGGCGATCCTCGCTCAGCGCCGAAACGGCTTCAGGCAAAATGACTGGCTGCCCCTTGTAGGTGAGGTCGCTCTCAACGGGCACAATGCCGCGCTCGCGCTTGCCAGTGCTCTCTGCTAGGAGCTGTTCTAGCCAGTAGCCGAAGGTGTAAATCTGCGGCGAGAGGATGAACGTGACTTTATCGCGACCGTTCAGCGCCATGCCGCCGAGGATCGCACCGAGGTAAAGCCCTGGGTTAATGGCGCTATCTGGCTTGCACCACTGCATCATTTGCACGCCGCGCCGCAGCAAGGTCTCCACGTCGAGCCCTTGAAGCGCGGCTGGAACCAGACCGAAGTAGGAGAGCGCCGAGTAGCGCCCACCGATGTCGCTCGGGTTAATGAAGACGCGCAGGAATTTCTCGTCTTGCGCCAATTGCTCAAGCGAGGTGCCTTCATCAGTGATAGCAATGAAGTGCAAGCCAGCCGCTTCGCCCAGCTGCTCATCTGCTTTGGCGCGGAAGTACTTGTAGAAGGCGTTCACTTCGAGCGTACTGCCGGATTTGCTGGCGACAATGAAGAGCGTTTTGCTGAGGTCAAGCTGTTGTTCCAACAACCGCACGGTTGTCGGGTCAGTGGTGTCAAGTACATGGATGCGCAAGCCGCGCGCTTGTGTGCCAAAGGTGGCGCGAAGCACGTCTGGCGCGAGCGAGCTGCCGCCCATGCCCAACACTACTGCATCAGTCAAGCCGCGCGCGAGCATCTCGTCGCGGAAAGCCACGAGCTCGCCGACTTTGTTGAGCATCGTTTCCGCCACTGAGAGCCAGCCCAGGCGATTGGCGATGATCTTGATGTGATCGGGCTCGCTCGTCCAGAATTGCACGTCGCGTTGCCAGATGCGGCTGGCAGCTCGCATCTTCACTAGCTCCTCGACGTAGCCAAGCGCTGAATCCACACCGCTTGCTTCTCCACGAGCCAGCACTGCAGCGCGGCGCTGCTCGATGCTCTTGAACAGCGCCTCGAAGGATTCGGCGAACAGGCGCACGCCGTCGGCTTC
This sequence comes from Thermoflexales bacterium, assembly GCA_025057935.1. Lineage (GTDB taxonomy): Bacteria > Chloroflexota > Anaerolineae > J036 > Brachytrichaceae > DRWP01. The sequence continues at coordinate 50,385 of JANWUW010000046.1, read as the reverse complement.
CAAGGTCTCCATGACCTCAGCTAGGTTGATCCCTGCCGCCTCCAACTCAGCCATGATGCGCTTGGCTTCGTCCAAGCCCTCGTGTAGCGTTGGCGCAACCACACCGTGATCGCGGAACGCCTTCAAAGTTGCTGGAGGCACAGTGTTCACAGTGTCTTTGCCGATCAGCGCTTCGACGTAGTAAGTGTCTTTGTATGCAGGGTTCTTGGTGCTGGTGCTTGCCCAGAGCAAGCGCTGCGGGCGCGCGCCATGCGCTGCGAGTTCCTTAAACTCAGGCTCACTGAACAGGCGCTCGAAGATGGCATAGGCAAGCTTGGCGTTGGCGATCGCTGCCTTGCCCTTGAGAGCCTGTAGGCGCTTCCGCTCCTCAACGGCGTTTTCTGGTAGTGCCGCCATCTTCTCATCCAGCTTCTTGTCGACTAAGGTGTCCACGCGGCTTACGAAGAACGAAGCTACTGAGGCGACATCGAGCGGCTTGCCCTGCGCAAGTCGCTCCTTCAACCCAGCAAGGTATGCGCGCGCCACAGCCTCGTAGCGCTCCAGCGAGAAGATCAGCGTCACGTTCACGTTGACGCCCTCAGCGATCAGCCGCTGGATAGCAGGCAAACCCTCGCGCGTTGCGGGCACTTTGATCATCAGGTTCTTGCGACCGACGGTCTGGAAGAGACGCCGCGCCTCTTGGATCGTGCCCTCGGTGTCATGAGCGAGCAGGGGCGAAACTTCGAGACTCACATACCCGTCTACGCCGTTGGTCTGCTCGAAGACAGGCTCGAGGGTATCAGCAGCAGCACGGATATCTGCGACGACGAGCGCTTCGTAGATGGTCTTGGTGTCGGCACCTTGTTGAACGAGGCGCGCGATCTCTTCGTCGTAGTCCGCGGTCGTAGTGATGGCGCGCTCGAAGATAGTGGGGTTAGAGGTGAGACCGAGCACGCCGTACTCGTTAATCAAGGTCTGCAGCTCGCCGCTGGTGATCAAGCTGCGTTGAATGTTGTCGTACCACAGGCTTTGACCGTAACGCTGTACAGCAATTGTGGGGTTGTGATTGAGCTCACTCATTTTGCATTTCCCTCAGCATCAGGCGCAAGCGCATTGCTGCAAGTCTGCGCCCGCTAGTGTTTGAGATCGTCTTCCATCTGTTGGACTTTCCGAAGCCGCGAAAGATACGGCTCCGCGTTGCTGAAGCGCGCGCCGAGAAATGCACGCGCGATCTCCATCGCCAATGCGATGCCGATCACGCGCCCACCCAGCACTAGAACGTTCATGTCGTCGTGCTCGACGCCTTGATGAGCGGAGTAGGTATCGTGACACACGCAGGCACGAATACCGCGCATCTTGTTCGCAGCGACTGTCGCGCCAACGCCACTGCCGCAGATGAGGATGCCACGTTCTGCACGCCCCTCCTGTAGCGCCAATCCGACAGCGCGGGCGAAGTCGGGGTAATCCGAGCGCTCAGCGCTGTGCGTGCCAAGGTCAAGCACAACGTGTCCCTCGGCGCGCAACTGCTCAACCATCTGCGCTTTCAGCGCGAAGCCGCCATGATCGGCTGCAATGGCGATACGCATTGGTGAAGATTCTACGCCTGTTGTAGCGGGTAGCCCTGCGAAGGAGCACAATTCGGCTGCTGCTGATGTTGCTGCTCCGAGGCAGTGCGAGGCTTTCAATGCGGGCGCGATGGGCGAACCGCATCGGCTGCAAGGGAAGCGCAAAGCTTGCAGCAGTTTTTTAAGCTTCGCGAAGAGCACATGCTCAGCGTTTCCATGCTACACTGTTGCATAGCCGAAAACAAGCTACGGCGTGCTAGCCCGCGATTAGGCAGTGTTCAGACCGCGTTCCTGATCCTCTGCTTGATTGCTTCGCTACTTGCTCCGCAGTTTGTGCACGGTGTATTGCTGAAATGGCGCGCGAGCGCGCCATGGCTTTCACAAAAAGGTAGAGTCTGATGAACACGAAGTTGTATGTGGGCAATTTGCCCTTTTCGACCTCTGAGACCGAACTGCGCCTGCTTTTCCAACGCGTTGGTAACGTGCGCTCAATCACCATCCCACTTGATCGCGAGACCCAGCGACCGAGAGGATTCGCCTTCGTTGAGATGGAAACCCCCGACGAAGCCACTGCTGCTATTCGCGTGTTCAATGGTCACCTCATGGGTGGACGTCCTCTCACGGTGAACGCTGCGCGACCTATGGAGCCGCGCAGTGGCGGAGGTGGACGCGAGCGCAATCCGCGGTTCGGCAGCGGGCGTCGCAGCACTGATCGCTGGTAGCTCGTCATCGGAACCAGCGTCGGGCAAGCTGCACTAACGCGCCATCACGATCCAAGTCGTCGAGCGCGCGGTTGAGGACCTCAAGTAAGCGCGCTTCGGAGCGCGGGACGGCTACAACGTAAGGGATCGGGTGCAGCGATAGGCAGCTGCCACCATCAGCAGGGTTGATCGGCGGGCAGCCATTTGCGATAGCCACTTCAGCAGGCAGGAGCGCGCCGTCGGTCAATCCTGCTTTTGTTGCTGCGAGCGCTTCGATGTCTGTTGCGAAAGAGTTGCGCTGCAAGCGAGGCACGCGACGCTCTAACCAGCGTGCAAGGCGATCAGCCTCGCTCCCGCGCGCTACGGCAAGACGCAAGCCGCGCAAGTCGTCCATGGTGCGCAATCGGTGGCGTGGTGCATACACGCGCAAGCCAGCGTCGAAATACGGCCGCGAGTAAGCAAAGTCGGCGGTGCGGAGCGGATCGGGGGTCAGCATGGACATTGAGGCATCCACGTAGCCAGCTATCATGGCATCGTAAAGACCGTCGTAGCCCACAGGAATGGCTTCCAATCTGACGCTGAGTTGCTTGGCAAGCAACTTCGCAAGCTCCGCTTCAAAACCATCCCAACCGGAAGCGCCGAAGAAAGAGAAAGGATGAACGCTTGGATCAACCCCCACTCGTAGCACGCCGCGCGATCGAAACGCCTGCCACTTCTGTTCTGCGATGATTGCAGACCGTACTGTCGAAAGGGCAATCACTGCCGCAGCAGCCACTGCCGCTGCTAGGATTAGGAGGGGCAGTCGCCTCATTGAATGATTACTGGTGTGCCGATCGGCGCCCAGCGATATAGCCAAGCTGCCTCGCCGATAGGCAGGTTAATGCAACCGTGGCTCATGGGACGACCAAAGTTGTTGTGCCAGTACGCACCATGAATGGCGTATCCTCCTGCGCGGAAGAACATCACGTAGGGCACATTGGGCAGGTCATAGCCGGGTCCACGCATGCGCAGCTTGGGATATTTGCGGTAGATGCGAAATCGTCCTCGAGGCGTTGGCGTTCGGGCTCTGCCAGTGGAGACTGCAATGGAGCGCACCATGCGGTTCCCTTCCCAAGCGATGAGCCGCTGTTGCCTCAGAAGCACCTGAATCCATCGCTTTCTGCTCTGCTGGGCTTCTGCAATCGCAGGGGTTCGTGCCAAGAGTGTGAGTGCTGCTGCGCTTAGCATCGCGCGCAGGAGCGTGCGTCGGTGGATGGAGTTGTGCACTCTCATCTGCGCAAGAAGCACAAGATGCCTTCAGCAATGCCCTGCGCCACGCGGTCTGCGCGGCGGGTGAGCACATCCCGATCGAGATACATGAAACCGGTCTCGATGATAGCAGCTGGTGTGCTTGGATCGATTTCGCGAAAGGTATGGTAGTGAGTCATGTCGCGCGTAACGCTGTTAGCGTGGAAGCGCAGCCCAGTGGCCGCTGCGTAATGCTTGATGAGGCACTCCACCAGATAGTCGTCCGGTCCTGCTGCTCGGCTTGCGGCTCGTGCTACCTTGAAGCCAGTGGCGAAGTCGTTGATGTAGGCGCAGGAATCGGCATGAATGCTGACCAATGCTGCAGCACGATAGCCTCTCAGCCGCGGATCGAACTCGTCGAGGATGTCCACTGCGTAGCCACGTGTGCGTAAGATGCTGGCAACGCGCTGCGCATGGCTCTCGTTTAGCTGCGCTTCGGTAAGCCCGTCCGAGCAGGCGGCGCCGCTGTCGCTGTTGCGGTGACCGCTCACAAGACCGACGCGCAGCGCCTGAGATTCCGCAGCCAGGGTTGGTGTGGCAACAGCCCCACCGAGTACGGCGAACCATCGTGTGCCATTTGCAGCAAGCAAAACCACTGCAAGGCTTACTGCTGATGCAAGCACAAAAACAACTGCCCAGCGAGTCACGAACGCAAGTGCACGCGCTCGTGAGTCGGGTGACCCGGAGGCGCGGGGCGCGGAGTGAAAAAGCCGAAAAGTGTTGCGTTGGCTAGTAGATCGTTTGCCCAGACGACGAGTGTGGCGCTGCGAGCTGAACTTGGCTCTCGTCATGGCTGCTCAATGAGCGGTTTCCGCCACACCCAAGCCGGCGTCCGCATGGGTTTGAAACCAAGCGCTGAGTAAAGTTGCCGTGCGGGCTGATTGCTCTCCATAGTGTTGAGCGACACGCTCTGTGCACCATGTTGCGCCAGAAGCCGTTCTGCCTCTAGCAGCAGGGCAGTGCCAATACCTTGGCGGCGATAGGCAGGCGAGACCGCAAGTCGCACGATGTGAGCGCTCTCACCTCCTGATTGGTCAAGGGCGCACAGGTAGCCTGCCACTTTGCCCTCTGCTTCGACGAGCAACGCCAGCAAAGCGCGTGAAAGCAAGCGCTGCAGGTCAGCAGAGCCGAGACGCCATGGTGGGTTAAACGCCTGTGTGTCGAGATCCAAAAGCGCGGGGATGTCATCTGGCGTTATTTCGCGCACATGCCAAGCTGTGGGTAGCTGCGATGATGCAAACAGGAGTTTGCGCAAGGTGATCAACTTTTCAGCTTGTGAGAAACCGAGAGCTGTCAGCAAGGTACGCGAAGGCCAGCTAAAGGGTGTGGTGAGAACCCAAAGGTGTTGCACTCCATGAGCCCTCAGCTTATTCTCGGCAAGCCCCAGCACGCGTCGCAGGTGGAAAGTCTCAGATGCACTATCTGCCACAGCGAGCCAGCGCACCCACGCGTTCCCGTCGCTCCTGATGTGGAGATCGTCTTGTGGTCCGAACCCCGTCGGCACTGCGATGAGCGCTGCTTTGGAGGTGCGGAAGACCCACGCGCTCTTTTCCCACTCTGATGCCTCCCACCAGTAGAGCCAATCTCCGACGCGGCGCTGGTGCTCAAGCTGTGCTAAGGAATATCCGCGTGTGGAGCTTGCCCGTATCAGCATGATGTCCTCGAGGACGATGATCCTAACCAGGCGATCAAGGCTTGCAGTGCCATGCCGCGATGACTCATGCTGTGCTTCTCTTCAGGCGACATCTCCGCAAAAGTGCGGCGCTCGCCACCTGGGATGAAGATGGGATCGAAGCCAAAGCCGCGATCTCCACGCTTCTCAGATGCAATGTGGCCGCCACAAACGCCTTCGAATACGTACTCGCCCTGTGGGCTTAGGACTACCAGCACGCAGCGAAAACGGGCACTGCGTTGCTTCTTCTCTGGAAAAGCATGCAATGTCTGCAGCAGCGCGCTACAGCCATCGCCTCCAGGCGAGCGCAGGTGGAAGCGCGCGGAGAGGACACCGGGCTGCCCTCCAAGTGCATCCACCTCCAAGCCTGAGTCGTCGGCTAGTACCCAGAAGCCCTGCTCGAGCAGCGCTCGCAACGCGTGAGCCTTCAATCGTGCATTGCCGAGGTAGGTGGTCGCCGTCTCTGCAACCTCAAAGCGAATACCGAGCGCCTGCGGTGTGTGCCAGCTGAGGTGTTCTTCCCAACCGAGCAGAGCGGTGATTTGTTGCATCTCCGCAAGCTTGTTTACATTGTTCGTCGCGAGCACGAAAGGGTGCATGAGTTATTGCCTCAGCAAGAGGTTCTCGCTCACAGCATTACCGACAGAACGGCGCCAACCGACGACTTCGTAGATCTTTAGCGTTGGCTTTGAGCGGTTCAGAGTGTAGAAGTGCACGCCAGCCACGTCGTTCTCGAGCAGATCGAAGACCTGCTGCGTTGCCCAGTGGATGCCGATTGCCTCGACGGCTTGGTCATCTTGTGCTTGGAGCACAGCGCGCAGCAAGGGCGCAGGGATGCGCGCGCCGAGTGCTAGCTCAGCCATGCGCATCATCCCTTGCTTGGTCGTGATTGGCATGATGCCTGCGATGATTGGAACGCGTATCCCGATGATTTCACAACGCTCACGGAAATCGTAGAAATCGCGGTTGTCAAAGAAGAGCTGTGTGCAGATGTAATCAGCTCCGCTGTCCACCTTGGCTTTAAGGTACTCCAGTTCTTTCAGGCGATTGGGTGTCTCTGGATGACCCTCTGGGAAGCCAGCCACACCTATGCCGAAGTGGGGGAAGTGTTTCTTAACGTAGGCGACGATCTCTGCGGCGTACTTGAATCCGTCAGGATGAGGGACGAAATTGGGTTGACCACGTGGAGGGTCGCCGCGCAAGACCATCAGGTTTTGTACGCCAGCTTGTGCGTAATCCTCTAACAACCGATGAATCTCCGAGCGACTAGCACCGATCGCGGTGATGTGCGCCACAACAGTGAGCTGCGTCTCACGTTGAAGCCGGATGACAAGATCGCGGGTGAGCTCACGCGTGCTTCCCCCTGCGCCGTAGGTGACGCTCACGAAAGACGGACGCAGCGCCACAAGATCGCGAATGGTCTCAAAGAGTTGTTCCGCGCCTTCTGGAGTCTTTGGCGGGAAAAACTCGAAGCTAAAGTGAGGACCTGGCTGGCGTAAGACTTCTGCAATGTGCATGGCTTACTACATAACAAGTGACCTTGCTTCTACCACTACAATGCGATCATGCGCGTGAAGAATCGACGCCTTGCAGCAGCATTGGGTGTTGTAGTTGTAACCGCGCTGGTGCTTAGCATGATAGCTTCTGCCATACTACCTGTCACTCCTTAGCGCCGGAGGCCCGGATGAGCAACAAACAAGTCGTCCAGACGCTGAATGCTCCGAAGGCGATCGGCCCCTACTCACAAGCCATCGTGGCGCATGGGTTTGTGTTTTGCTCAGGTCAGATCCCTATCGATCCTGAAACTGGCGAGGTTGTGAGTGGTGGCATCGAAGCGCAGACACATCGCGTGTTGCAAAACCTTAAAGCGGTGCTCGAAGCGGCTGGCTCCAGCCTTGATCGCGTGGTGAAAACAACGGTCTTCCTGCAAGACATTGACGACTTCGCGCTGATGAATGGGGTCTACGCTTCCTATTTCCCCCATAACCCTCCAGCGCGCTCAACGGTAGAAGTGGCGCGATTGCCACGCGGCGTGCTCGTTGAGATTGAGTGCATCGCGCTCACTGGGTAAAGCGCTGGCGGAGCTGCATTTCTTGCAATGTGTTCTTTGCGCTTGATTCTGCTGCGCTGCAGAGGCCTTATAGCTGCTGGGGTGCTGACCTTGAGTGCGTGTGCTCCTGGAACGACGGAGCGGGCAGGTCGTGCTGCGGAGCGCATCCTAACAGCAGTTGCTTCTGCAACTGCTGTTAGCGGAGAGCTAAACGAACCAGCGCAAGACAATACCCCAACAGCATCGCCTACCCCGACACCAACACCTGACCTACCACCTGTGTTTGCGCGATGCATCACGCGCGTCTCGCTAACCATGCATCTCGAGCCTCGCAGTGAAGCAGAGGTGGTGGCAACACTTCAGGCACGCGAGGTCTTTACGGTTTACGGTCGCACTCGCAACGCGAAGTGGATAGTCGGTTGGAACAAGGAGCGCGATTATGGATGGGTCACCACTGAGAACGTAGGTTGTTCTGTGCCCATTGTCGAACTAAAACCCACAGACCCTCAACTGCTGACGCGCGCCACTGCGACGCCTATCGTCGTTGCACAAGCAAGTTTGCCGACACCAGCGAGCACCCAAGCTGCACCCTCTCCTACCGCAGCTGCTCCGACAAATTTGATCACACCAACGCCTTTCCCAAGCCCAGTGCTCTCACCTACAGCAGTGGAGACGCATGACTCGATCTCTCCAGCTCAAACTCCTGCTGCCACAGCGATACCGGAGCCAACCGTTGGGGGATACATGCCGGTAGTTCGCATTGCGCTTCGTCCCAACGAGCCGCTGACGCTGCAGGTTGAAATAGAGGCGACGCCCTACCTGCTGACCTTGCTTCTCGCGCCGCAGCCAGTGCTCGACGTGACGCCGCTGCCGACTCCGAAAGCAGGTGCAGACAATCAACGCTTGTTGACTTGCCGCGTCACGGCTGCCTCCAACGTAAATGTGCGAACTGCGCCTTCGAGGGAGTCGCAGCGCGTGACCGCGTTATCACCCAACGCCGTGGTTCAGGCGATTGCTCGAAGTAAAGATGGGCGCTGGCTGCTCATTCGCCTGAGAGATGCGGTGGGATGGGTGATCGCTGAGGCGCTTACTTGTGAGGGCGAGACATCCCAGCTTCCAGTTAGCTCATGACTCAATTGCAGCGTGAGCTAATCAATCGGCTGTTGTAAGCGTAGATCCGATATCCATCTCCCTCTTTGCGCAGCCGGTAAGAGTAATCGCGCGTCTCGCATATCTGTGCTGTGTTAAGCGAGGTGGTGTACTCCCAATACTCGCGTGTAGAGACCACAGCTTCGCTTGCGAATTCGTCAACGAGGGTAGGCGGCCTTACGTATTTAAATTGGACATTGAGTGCAGTGCGCTGCTCAGGAGTGAGACGCATCAGACGCAAAAGACGCTCATTTGCGAACTTACGCAACCGCTCGACGAGTGATGAGGACCATTGGGACTCTAGAGCGCGATAATCTTCTTTGCCTATGAAGAACTCTCTGAGGCGCTCATTTGCCTCATACACTGCGCGGACTGCAGGGTGAGCATCACGCAACCCGAGTTCAGGTGTAGCCGTCGGCACTGAGGTTGGAGTTGGCATTGGCGTTGGGGAGGCATAAGGAGTCGGTGAAGGTAAGGAGGTGGGCAGAGCCGCAATGAGCGGGGTTGGGCTCTCTGCAAGAAGAGGGGGATTGCTCGTTGCAATGGTCTCTGGAGTAGCGCCGGGTTGCGTTGCTGAGTCCATCATAAGGGGAGACGGGGAAGGTTGTAACAGAACTAGCCCGCTAACAACTGCTACTGCAGCTCCAATGAAAAGGATAAGAACAGCAGTTGTTCTCTTGCTTGCAGCAGGGAAAGAACGCTGCGAAGGAGGTGGAAGATTCTGAAGCCCAGAGTCTTCGGTAGGGATGCCAGACTGCAGATAAGCGAGCGGTCTTAGGTCGCGCACGCGTCTTTGAAGCAATCTGAGCTTGCCTTGTACCCGTGCTTCTTCGATAAGGGCACGTGTTTTCCCGAAGGTTCCGATGCCAGGCAATGCTTCGTAGTTAAGACCCAGCTCCTTGCACAGTTGCACAAGCTCAGCTTCTGTGAACTCTGCAAGGAGAAGCTCACGAAGTTTCGCAGTTGCCGGGTCGTTCATTGAGAAGCTCTCCCAGGACTTCGAGACTGTTTCACGTGAAACATGTGCCTCATGTAAGAAGCACTTTAGGGGAGCGAGAATTTGTGTTTCACGTGAAACACCCCGTAAAGCGCGCCCAGCAGGACTCGAACCCACAACCCCTTGATCCGAAGTCAAGTGCTCTATCCAATTGAGCTATGGGCGCCCGTTGCTACTATCCTATCACATGCTATCATGTCTGCTAATGCCGGGTCCTGCACGGCAAAGGCTGCCGAACCCCGCCAGGTCCGGAAGGAAGCAACGGTAAGGCACTCCCTTTGGGCGCTGCAGGTCGCCCGGCAGCCCAACATGACGTTAGCAGGTGAGTTGAGACGGTTGGCTGCTGCGACTGTTTTGACTTTTCAGCGGCGCGGATGGCTCTCTCTCCTCGTCCTGGCTGGCTTGCTGGCGCTTCTTGCTCTTAGCTACCTCAGCTCACTGAAGCCCGTACGCATCGTTGACGGCGCACGTGTGATCGAGCTGCGCACCCTTCAGCCCACCATCGAAGGCGTATTGCGTGAGGCGGGTGTTGCGCTTCATCCCGAAGATCGCGTTTTGCCGCCTCCATCTGCTTCGGTGTCTCGGGACGCTCAGGTCGTCATCCAGCGCGCGCGCCTAATTCGCCTTCAAATTGACGAGGAAGCACCACGGCTGCTGCGCACCCAGCACACAAATGTGCGCGATCTTCTCGCCGAAGTTGGTTTGGTTCTTAGCGTGGATGACGCGGTGCGCATAAATGGTCGCTTCGAGGAGAGATTGCCTGCCCAGGCAAAGAATGATGGCACAGTGGACGCTGAGGTTGTGGTACGCCGAGGTGTGCCCGTGGTCATCCGTGAGATAGGAGGTAGTGAGCAGCGAATAAAAACAGCAGCACACACCGTGGGTGAGGCACTGCTCGAGGCTGGCTATGTGGTTTACCTTGCCGATGCAGTGAAGCCCTCATTAAGCAGCCCCATTCGCCCAAACATGGAGATCATCCTCGAGCGTGCTAAGCCGGTAACCCTCTGGGTGGACGGGCGCCCAATCCGTACACGCACCCTCCAGCCCAAAGTAGAAGATGTGCTTGCTGAAATGGGCATAGCGTTGATCGGTGAGGATTACGCCATACCTTCGCTCTCCACACCAGTCCAGCCAGACATGCAAATTCGCGTGGTGCGCGTTCAGCGCGAACTTCGCGTTCAGCAAACACCGATTCCTTTCGAGACGCTCTGGGAACCAGATCCCGAATTGGAGCTGGATACTGAGGTGCTGGCGCAGGAAGGTGTGCCTGGGATACGTGAGCGTCGCAGCTTAGTTACTTTGGAGGACGGCTTAGAGGTCCGTAGCGAGCTGGTCGCGGATTTTGTCGCCCGTCCTCCGCTTCCGCGCATTTACAAGTACGGCACAAAGGTGGTGATCCGCACCCTCGAGACTCCAAACGGTCCCCTCCAGTATTGGCGAAAGCTTCGCATGTTTGCGACCTCATACTCAGCCAGCACAGCAGGGGTGCCGCGCAGCTCACCATGGTACGGTCGCACACGATGTGGTCAGCCCATGCGCTTCGGCATTGTTGCGGTTGACCCGCGTGTGATTCCCTTGGGCACAAATGTCTACGTCCCTGGCTACGGTCAAGGGCTAGCTTGTGATACTGGGAGCGCCATCATTGGTAAACGCATCGATCTCGGCTACGACGACAGCAATCTCAGGCTCTGGCGTGCCTGGGTGGATGTGTATCTATTGCCCCCAGTTCCCCAAAACATCCGTTACCGCCTGAACTGAGTTGAGTGAGTGAAGTCACATTCACGCCTCGCAAGCGTTTAGGGCAGCACTTCTTGCGCAGTCGCCAAATCGCCCAGCGCATTGTGGATGCAGCAGAAATTAGCAAGCATGACGTCGTGCTGGAAATAGGACCTGGCGACGGAATGTTGACGGGCTTGCTCCTTGAACGAGCAGGGCTTGTCGTTGCCGTTGAGATTGATCCGCGCGCAGTTCAACTCTTGCAGCGTCGGTTTCTCTCAGCACAGCATCTCTACCTCATGCAAGCCGATGTGCGAGCGCTCGACCTTGCTGCCTTGTGTCGGGAAGTAGCGAATAAGTTTTCCCCCAGCTTGTTGCACTTTCGTGTGGTTGCAAATCTACCTTATTACATAACATCGACCGCAATCCGCCAGATTTTGCAGCAAGCTGCTTTCTTCGACCTAATCGTGCTCACTGTTCAAGCGGAAGTCGCTGAGCGCATCGTTGCACGGCCACCAGCGATGAGCCTGCTTGGGGTGAGCGTCCAGTTCTACGCAGACCCAGAGCTTCTCTTCCGCATTCCCCCGCACCACTTCTTCCCACGACCTCAGGTGACCTCGGCGGTCATACGCTTGCGCCCTCATCGGCGCTTTGCCCACCTTGATGAGGCTCGCTTCTTCGGGTGGGTGCGGGCTGGCTTCAGCCAGCCGCGCAAGCAGCTTGCCAACGCGATCGCCACAGCACTTGGTCAGCCTAAGGAGAAGGTCAGGGAGTTACTTGTTCGCGTGGGCGTAGATCCTGAGCGTCGCGCAGAGACGTTAAGCCTGGAGGAATGGGCTAGGTTAGCTCAGCTCGGGGAGCTTTGAGGCAAGTGGCGGCAACTCAAAGCGAGCAGCGAGCCAGTTGTGCATTGGAAGGGAACACGCAGCGAGCACAGAGAACTCCACGCCGCTGTAGTCTACGTTTTCGCGCAGGGGAAAAAGGGGTTGCGGCAATGATGTGGATAGAAAGCCGCCGGCTTCAACGATCAGAGGCCAAACTGCAGCGACATCCCAGACGTGCACAGTGAGATCAAAGCTACCTACGCAAGCGCCGCGAGCCACAGAAGCAATGTTGTAAGCTGTTGAGCCAAGCACGCGCAGCTTGGCACGCACGTCCGGCATACCCCGCTTCAAGCTGCGCGTGCAGCAGGCGAAGAGGTGTTCAGGCTTTGGTGATTCGAGGGAAAGTGACAAGACTCGAATCGGCGCGCCATTCAACCATGCGTCAATGCCACGCACAGCTGAGTATTGTTCACCCAGGAGGGGGAACTCTGCCACACCTAGCACGGGCACGCCGCGGTGGAGAAGCGCAATCAGCACGCCCCATGTTGGCAAGCCCCACGCGAAGTTTGTCGTGCCGTCAATGGGATCGATCACCCAGCACCACTCTTGCCCTCGCCACACATGCTCACTCTCCTCGGAGAGCACTGCATGATCAGGGTATGCCTCGGAAATAGCAGCACGTAGGGTGGCGTCGGCACGCAGGTCATAAGGGGTGAGCAAAGTGCCATCATGCTTCTGGGTTACTTCTGCTTGCCCAAGCGCTGCTTTCAACTGCAAACCAACTTGACGCGCAAGGGCACGCGCAAAGTGGAGCGCGTGTTCGGGCAACGGGAGCATGGCGTAACGCGTCTCGTCTTCTATAACCTGAAGCGCGACCGCGGCAGCGCGGCGCTGCTCCACTATGCGCGTCTCATCAGTACTCACGCGCGCGAGGAAGCCGCGCACGGCTGATTGTTCTTCCGCACTTAGCGCGCGCCAGGCACGGCGCACGCGAAGGGTTTCCTCGCTGAAAAGATCTTCCCAAAAGCGCTCAAGCTCCATGTGCGCGCGGATTGTACGTAGTTTGCTGCCGCTACAATTCGAACAATGGCTGAGCGCCGTCTGCCGCTGCGCAACCTCGTGATCGGCGGATTCATGGGCACAGGCAAAAGCACTGTGGGGCGGCTGTGTGCAGCTCAGCTTGGCTTGCCCTTCTTCGACACAGACGCCATCATCGAGCAAGAAGAAGGCATGCCCATCGCGGAGATCTTCGCACGGCGCGGCGAGGCACATTTTCGCTGGTTGGAGCGCCAGCTTGCGGCACGCCTAGCGGCGCAGCAAGGCGCGGTCATTGCCACTGGTGGCGGCATGATGATGGATGCCGAAGCGCGCGCGAGGCTGCTGGACAATGCAGTTGGCGTGTGCTTAACGGCTGCGCCCGAGGTGGTGTTCGCGCGAGTCGGTGGTGAACACGCTGGAGAGGCGCGCCCTCTGCTGCGCACGTCCGACCCGCTTGCCACGATCCGAAATCTGCTGCGCGAGCGCGCCTCTCACTACGCTGCGCTGCCTTACCATGTGGACACGACAGCGCTTTCTCCCGAACAGGTTGCCGACCGCGTATGTGCTATCTACCGTCGCGAGTGGATGCGAATCCCAGTGAATATCCCAAGAGCGCATGCTCACTACGCTGTCGTGCTGGGTGACGGGGTGTTGGATTCGCTCGGCTATCTTGTTGCTGGTCGTGGATGGCATGCTCCTTTTGCCATCGTCACGGACGATCAAGTAGGCGCACACTATGCAGCACGGGCACAGGCAGCGTTGCAAGAGGTCGGCATTCAGTCGTTTGTGCATGTGATGCCCGCTGGCGAGGAATCCAAGACACTCGCGCACGTGGAAGCAATGTACCATGCCTTCAGCAAGCAAGGCATGGAGCGCCGCAGCGCAGTGATCGCATTAGGCGGCGGTGTAGTGGGTGATGCTGCAGGATTTGCGGCAGCGACCTTTCTGCGCGGCGTTCCTTTCGTTCAAGTGCCCACTTCTTTGTTGGCTATGGCTGATGCAAGCATCGGCGGCAAGGTGGGCATCGACATGCCCTTCGGGAAAAACCTCGTGGGCGCGTTCAAGCAGCCAGATCTGGTCGTGGCTGATTTGGGCATGCTCCACACATTGCCAGCGCGAGAATGGCGCTGCGGGATGGCGGAAATCATTAAGGCGGCTTTTATCGCAGGCGGCGAGGCATACGCGCGCCTCCGAGAGACGCTGCTGCACGACGGCTTGCATCCAGGCGATCTTGACCGATTGCTGCCGCTGCTTGCCGATGCAATTCAGCTCAAACGCGCTATCGTGCAGGAAGATCCCTTCGAGGAGCATGACAAGCGCGCTTGGCTCAATCTCGGACACACGTTTGCCCACGCCCTTGAGGCGTGGAGCCAGTACCGCCTGAAGCACGGTGAGGCGGTGGCGCTAGGGCTCGTGTGCGCGCTTCGCTTGTCCAACGCTATGGGGTTATGCACGGCTCAACTCGTCGAAGAGGGTATCGCGCTGCTGCGCGCTGTGGGTTTGCCAACTGCATCGCGCGAAGTGCAAACGCTCATCGGCAATTCGTTGTTCGATGCCGAGGCAGTGCACGCGTTCATGTGGCAAGATAAGAAGCGCCGAGGAGGTCGGCTGCGCTTCGTGTTGCTGCGTGCGCCCGGTGACGTATTGCTCGATGAGGCTCCCCCCGCGTTAGTGCGGCAAGTGTTGGAGGCTCTGAACCACGATGACGTCTGAGTTGCGACACATCCTTGTGCTCCACGGACCTAACCTGAATTTGCTGGGTTTGCGCGAGCCGGAGGTGTATGGCTCGACCACGCTGGAGACGATTAACGAGCGCCTGCATGCGCTTGCGGCAACGCGCAATGCAACGTTGCGCATCGTGCAGTCGAATCATGAAGGTGTGCTGATTGATGCGCTTCATGAAGCAAGGGAGTGGGCGCATGGCGTCCTAATCAACCCCGGCGCGTTGACCCACACGAGCATCGCGCTGCGAGATGCAATCAGCGCGGTAGCGCTTCCCTGCGTCGAAGTGCACCTCTCCAACATCTACCGCCGAGAGTCGTTCCGTCAACATTCTTACATCTCTGGCGTCGCCGTTGGGGTGATCAGCGGCTTTGGTTGGCGCAGCTATATGCTAGGATTGCTTGCACTTCTGGATTGGCTCGATGAGCGCTGAGGTCTCTCCCCAAGACGAGGCTGCGTTGATCCAAGCTGCACAGCGGGGCGATGTTGCCTCGTTCAACGAACTGGTCTTGGCATACCAAGCATTGGCGTATAACGTGGCTTTCCGCCTTGTAGGCGACGCTGATCTCGCTGCTGATGTGACGCAGGAGGCATTCTTCAACGCCTTTCGCCACATACGCGCCTTGCGCGGGCACACGTTTCGTCCTTGGCTGCTGCGCATTGTGACCAATGCGTGCTACGACGCCTTGCGTCAGCGCCGTCGCGAAGCAGCTCTGTCGCTTGACGACGCAACCGATGAAGCACAAGCAATGCCGCGTGCCGAGTCGGTTGCGAGCGAGGCATCCACCCCACTTGAGCTTGCTGAGCGCAGCGAACTGCGGCGACTCATCGCGCGTGCTGTGCTTTCGCTGCCATTTGAACAACGCAGTGTGTTTGTGCTCGCCGACGTGCACTGCTTGAGTTACGAGGAAATCGCAGCAGTCCTCGACGTGCCGCTGGGCACAGTGAAGAGCCGCCTGAGCCGCGCGCGTGCCCATTTGCGCGAGGTGTTGCTTCGCCACGCGGAACTTTTGCCTGATGTCTGAAGTCTTCTCTGAGTGTACGGAGGAAATGGATCCGAATCGCCTGCTCGAGGATGAACGCATCTCCGAGTACGTGGATGGTCAGATGAGCGACGAAGAACGCACTGCGTTCGAGTCGAGAATGTCTCAAGATGCTGCCTTGCGCCGCAAGGTTGCCATCACGCGGCTTTTGGTGCAGGAGGCACGCGCGTTGGAAGCGCTCGCTGTGCCGCGTAACTTCATCCTGCCGCGCGATGCTGCGAAACAACAGCAGGCGAACGCATCTTCGCCTTCGGAGGAGGAACAACCTGTGCCGCGCGAGAACGCGCTGCGCGTGTTGGTGCGCTTAGGCGCAGCGCTGATCGTGTTTGCGGTGGTCTTTGTAGGGGCGCTGAACCTGTTGCCGCCTTTGCTCGTTCCGCGCTCACCAGCGCCCGTGATCGTGCAGCCCACGCCAATCGTGCCACAAGCAGCAGATGACGCTGCACAGCGCATGATGCCGATGGTTGCTGCTCCACAATCGCTATCTCAGCAGAGCGCTGCCGCGGGCGAAGCGGCGGAGGCGCCTCCCACGACGCCGCCAGCACTCGCCCCTGCAGGCGCGCCTTCGGAGGCAATGCCCTCGCGTTCACCGCGCCCAACGACAATGGTATTGTTAGCGCTGGTGCTGATCCTCGGTCTCCTCGCTTTCTGGGTGATCCGCGCTCGTCGGCGCTGAGTGCGCGGACGCGCGCAGCAGCCGAATCGGCACGCCCCCGACGAACGCTCCTGCAGGCACATCGCGGTTGACCAAGCTCATTGCGCTTACTACAGCGCCCTCGCCGATCACCACGCCGGGCAGGATAGTGCAGTTTGCGCCGATGGTCGCGCCGCGGCGGATGTGCACTGGTCCGCGCCGCCAAGCGCGGTAAGTGAACTCGTGCGCCAAGATAGTGGTGTTGAAACCGATAGTGACGTCGTCTTCGATAGTGATGTCTTGCGGGAAGAAAATGTCGAGCACCACGCCTAGCCCAATGGCGGCATGCGGCGCGATCTTTGCGCCAGTCAAGCGCAACAGCGCGCGCTTAATGCCAAACGTCGGTGCGAAGCGCGCGGCGTAAATCAGCAGCGCATTGCGCAAGACGCGCCCGACGCCGCCCGTGAGCTGTGGGAAGTACCACAGCGCCGCGCGCTCGCCGAGGGCAGGAAATGCTTGACAACGCTGCTTGCGGCTCTCTGTTGATGGTAGCTCGACCACAGCGCGCTCACGCTGCTAGGAAGTCGATCACGTCGATCATCGTGATCACACCGCGCACACGTCGGCGTTCATCAACAAGCACGGCGGCTTTCGATTTCTGCAAAACGTCGCTGAGGGTGTTCAGTGGGGTCTGCTCGTCCACTGTTGCTGCGTCGTGCACCAGCGGTTGGATAGGCACAGCGTCAATGGGCGCGTGAGGATGCTCGAGCATGTAACTGAGCACATCGCTCTCGGTGATGATGCCGATCAACGTCTCGTCTTCCGCAACCACGGGCAGCTGCGAGACGTCATGCTGCTTCATGCGTCGAATGACCGTGCCAAGCGACTCTCGAGGGTGAGCGCAAATCACTGCGCGCAGCGGGTTAGCCTGAATGAAGTCGCCCACAGTGCCTTGGTTCCAGTCGGTGTTGAGGAAGCCGTTCTCGCGCATCCAGTTGTCGTCGAGAAACTTCGTGAGGTAGCGTGAGCCGCTGTCGGGCAGCAACACCACGACAGTGTGCTCGCGCGTCAAGCCGAGCTGCGGGATGGCTTTGAGCGCGCCCACGACGGCTGCTCCGCAAGAGCCACCGACGAAAATGCCCTCTTCGCGTACAAGTCGCCGCGCCATCAGGAACGACTCGCGATCGTTCACCTGCACCACAAGGTCGCACACGCTTAAGTCGAGCGTGCTCGGCACAAAGTCCTCGCCGATCCCTTCCAGCTTATACGTCTTCAGGAAGGGGTTTTCTGGCACGCGACCTTGCTTCCAAGTGTCGTAGAGCAACGAGCCAACTACGTCCACGCCCACGATCTTCACACTGGGCTTGCGCTCTTTGAGGTAACGTCCTACGCCGGTGATTGTGCCGCCAGTGCCCATGCCAGCGACGAACACGTCCACTTGTCCTCCAGTCTGCTCCCAAATCTCCGGACCAGTGGTAGCGTAGTGCACGGCGGGGTTTGCTGGGTTGTGATACTGGTTGGCAAGAATTGCGTTCGGCGTCTCGCGGGCTAGACGTTCAGCGACCTTGTAGTAGCTTCGAGGATCATCTTTGTCCACTGCCGTAGGTGTGATGACCACTTTTGCGCCATACGCGCGCAGCATGCGGATCTTCTCTTCGCTCATCTTGTCGGGCATGACGAAGATGCACTTGTAACCTTTCACGGCTGCCGCCATCGCCAGCCCAATGCCTGTGTTGCCACTAGTAGCTTCTACGATGGTGCCGCCGGGCTTGAGCCGCCCGCTGCGCTCTGCGTCTTCGATGATCGCCCAGCCGATGCGATCCTTGACGCTACCGCCGGGGTTGAAGTATTCGATCTTGGCAAGCACTTCAGGCTCCACGCCGCGCGTCACTTTGTGCAATCGCACAAGCGGGGTTCGCCCGATGGTCTCCAAGATGGTATCGCGCACCTCGGGGTAAGTCTTCATGAGGGCATTGTACGGCTGAAAGTGATGAGTCTCAGGAGCGTGGGCTGCACAACATTCACAATTAGGACCGAGCACAGTCGCTTGCAGGGGTGGATCCTCCACTCAGCCGTGCAGGTTACGCTGGCGCTCGCTCAGCAGGAGAGCAACGAATAGCAGCGCAAATGTGATCACGGACAGCAGCAATACCAACTGCCCAGCCAGCTCGAAGTTCCCGCTCAGCACTGCGTCGTAGACAGCCATGGAGAGAGTCTGCGTGCGTCCGGGGATGTTTCCCGCAATCATCATTGTGGCGCCGAACTCGCCTAGCGCGCGCAGGAACGCCAAAAGCCAGCCGCCCACTACTGCTGCGCGAATTAGAGGGAAGGTCACCAGCCAGAACACAGACCACTCATTGCAGCCATCCACTCGGGCTGCATCTTCGATCTCTTGAGCTGTGCTCAGCAGGGCGGGCTTCACGGTTTGCACCACCAGCGGCAGCGCTGATACTCCAGCCGCGATGACTGCGCCGGGCCAATTGAAGGCGATGGCGATCCCGCTGATTTGCTCGATCAAGCTGCCGAGCCCGCGCCGACCAAACACGAGCAGGAGATAGTAGCCGAGCACTGTTGGAGGCAACACAAGCGGCAACGCTACCAAGCCCTCGAAAAGCCATTTGCCGCGCCAGTTGTGGCGTGCGAAAAGCCATGCTAGAGCTAAGCCAAGGAGAAGCGCACTCACACTTGCTAGCACAGAAACCCACAGCGAAAGAGTGAGTGGCGATTCAATAATGCTCATGGCCGCAGAGGAGGATCATCGGGCGCAGGGATGCCGCTGTGCCTTAGCACGGCTTGCGCTTGAGGACTGAGCAGGAAGGCTGCAAAGCGCATAGCCCCTTCGCGGTTTGGCGAGGTAGCGACGACGCCCAGCGTTTGAGCCAAAGGGGTGTATAGGGCAGTGGGCACCACGCTGTAGCGCACGCTCGGCAGCGCCTTTGCCACTGATAGCGCTACGATGCTAGCGTCAACTTCGCCGACGCTCACGAGCTGCCCTGCGCTGTATACGTTTTCGGCATGTACGAGCTTCGGGCGCAGCGTTTCCCACAATCCTGCTCGCGTCAACGCAGTGCGCGCAAGCATGCCGTAGGGCGCGTGGTCGGGATGGGCGATGGCAATGCGGCGAATCGCTGCGTCGCGTAAGTTCTCCAGTGAGGGTGCGATGGAACGGCTATCGTCCGCCGGGACCACTACGGCTAGGTAGCCATAGCCATACACTGCCACAGTGCGCTTATCAATCAAGCCCTGCGCCACAAGCCGATCCACAAACTCGCGGTTCGCCGAGGCGAACACGTCATAGGGCGCGCCGTTGGCGATTTGCTCAGCGAGTAAGCCGCTCGATCCAAATACAAGTTGCACGGCGAAGCCTTGTTGCTGCTCGAACATCGGCGCTAGAACTTGCATGGGTGCCCTCAGGTCAGATGCGGCTGCGACTGTGAGCGTAGCGGCTGGCGAGGGAAGCGCCTTGGAGTGTGTCTTTGGCTCAGGGACGCAAGAGACAAAAGATGCTGTTGCCACGCTCAGCACACACAGCCAAACTATGCGCAACCTTCGAGGGCTCATTGAGCGCAAAATCCTATCTCAAACCGCATCGCGCCTGCGTTTGCGCGCACTACAATCTCACGTGCAGTCGATGAATCCCTTCACTAAGATGCTCTCTGCGCGTCTGCAGGAACAGCGTCTGCGCGATTTCATCGCGCGCTGGGATGCGCTAGAGGCGCTTGTGGTGCGCGTGTACCGTGCGCAACGTGCCACGCCTGAAGACGAGGCGGAGTACGAGCGGCTGCGCAGTTGGTTGTTGCAGCACTACGCTGAGTGGCAAGCTGCGCTTGAGCCGCATTGGCGCAGCGCTAAGCGGGCGGGTAGGCTGTGCCAGAGTGACCCTTTCATGGATATGCTGCGCCCAGCACAGGCGACGGAATTTGTCGGCAGTTGGGAGTTGATGCAGGCGTTGCCTGCTGCACGTGAAGCGCTCAATCGCCTGATCATCGAACGTGGTGCATGATCGCGTTGACTCGCGCGGAGATTGACCTCAGCGCCATTCGGCACAACGTGCACCTCATTTGCCGCCATGTCGGCAAGCGCGTGCAAGTGATGGCAGTGGTGAAGGCGAACGCGTATGGGCATGGGGCAGTGTCGGTGGCGCGCGCTGCGCTCGAGGCAGGCGCAACTTGGCTTGGCGTTGCTTCCGTTGGCGAAGGCATCGCGTTGCGCGATGTTGGCATTCGTGCGCCCATTCTTGTGCTCGGCTACACGCCGCCGACGCTCGCGGCTGAGGCGCTGCGCCACGATCTCACGCTAACGGTTTACGACTTGAGCGTTGTCCGAGAGATCGGTCGTCTCGCGCGCGCCCTCGACCGCCTCGCGCGTGTGCACGTCAAGCTAGACACAGGCATGCATCGCTTGGGCTTCTTGCCCCACGAAGCAAAGCATGCAATTGCTGAAATACGCAATACGCCCGGCGTGCATCTCGAGGGCGTGTTCACTCACTTGAGTTCTGCCGATTCTGACCCGGAATACACGCAGTGGCAACTTCAGCGTTTCCGCGAAGCCATCAACGGCGCGAACATCGCGCTGCGGCATGTGTGCAACTCTGCTGGCACGTTGGGGTATCCACAAGCCCATTACGACCTCGTGCGCGTGGGGATCGCGATCTACGGGCTTTCGCCCTATGCGCCGTTGCCGCCTGCGTCGCCGCTAGTGGCGCAATTGCGTCCTGCGCTTACGCTTAAGACCGTGATCGCCTCGGTGAAATGGCTGCCCGATGGCGCGCGCGTGGGCTACGGCGGACGTTATCGCTGCAAAGGCGCATGCCGCATCGCAGTGATCCCCATCGGCTACGGTGATGGCTTCCGACGTGCGCCGCAGAACTTCGGCGAGGTGCTGGTGCGCGGTCAGCGCGCGCCCGTGGTAGGCAACGTGTGCATGGATCAAAGCATGATCGACGTGACGCACATCCCAGAAGCGCAGCGCGACGACGAAGTGGTGCTGATCGGGCGCCAAGGCGAAGCAGTGATCACCGCCGAAGAGGTCGCAACGCGCCTCGGCACCATCAACTACGAAGTGGTCACGGCGCTCACAGCGCGTCCAACGCGCGTCTACTACGACGAAGCTGAGGCTGAGCAATGAGCGGCGAGTACGTCATTCGCCCCTTCGAGACGTTCGACGATTATGTGCAATGCGTAGCGCTGCAGCAAGCAGTGTGGAGCGGTGACCTCGCTGTGCCCGCACAGATGATGCTTGCGCTCACGAGGCATGGCGGCGTTGCGCTCGGCGCGTTCACGCCCGAGGGGAGGATGATCGGTTTTGTGCTCAGCTTTCTTGGTTGGTCGGCGCAGGGCGTGCTGTGCCATCACTCGCACATGGCTGCAGTGGCGGAGGGCTGGCGCGATCGCGGCGTAGGCACGGCGCTCAAGCGCGCCCAACGCGAGGCAGTGTTGGCGCAGGGCGTGCGCCTGATCACTTGGACCTATGACCCACTCGAAGCGCGCAACGCGCATCTGAACATCGCCAAGCTCGGCTGCATTTGTCGCACTTACATCCGCAACGCTTACGGCGAGATGCCTGACGCGCTCAACGCAGGGTTGCCCTCAGACCGCTTCGAGGTGGAGTGGTGGCTCGAAGAGCGACCAGTGTTCCAGCCGCCCACGCGCATGATCGCGATCCCTCGTGACTTCCAAGCGCTCAAGCGCGCTGATTTGAGCGCTGCGTTGGCGTGGCGATTGCAAACACGCGAGCAGTTCGAGCGCGCTTTCGCTGAAGGATATGTCGTTGTTGGGTTCGAGACGCGCGACGATCTCGGCGTTTATCACTTGGCGCTGCCGCTGTCCGTCTCGGAGAGGAACGCGAGCACTGCTTGATTGAATGCCTCGGGTTGCTCCATCGGGCTGAGATGCCCAGCGTTCGGGATGACCGCTAGTCGCGCGCCTGGGATGCGCGCTTGCATGAACTGCGCCTCGCTCAGCGGCGAGATGGCATCTTGTTCGCCGACGACCACTAGCGTGGGGACGGAGATGGCGCTCAGTGCCTCGCTCATGTCAGGCCGGTCGGCGAGGGCGGGCAAGGTCGCCAGCACTGTCTCAATCGGTGTGCTTTCGATCATCGCCCGCACTGCTTCGGCGACTGCAGGATGGGCATTCGGTGCGAGCAGTTTGGGCAGCATCTCGTCGGCAAATGCGCGCATGCCTTGTGTGCGCACTAGCTCTGCATGACGACGGCGGTTCTGCTTTGCCTGCTCCGAATCGCCTGCTGCTTTGGTGTTGGCGAGGATCAGCCGGCTGATGCATGAGCGATGTCGTCGCCACAGCGCGAAGGCGACGTAGCCTCCCATTGAGAGGCCGCATACCGTGGCGCGTGCAATGCCGAGCGCGTCCATCAGCGCCGCGACGTCATCAGCAAAGTCGTCCATCGTCCAGGCAGCGCAGTCAGGAGGCTGAGGCGAGCGCCCATAGCCGCGCAGATCAGGAGCAATGCAGCGATAGCGCTGGCTCAGCACCTCGACCTGCGCTTGCCACATGGCGTGGTTGAACGGAAAGCCGTGTAGGAAAACAACCGCAGGCGCTTCAGGATCGCCGCGCTCCACGAAGAAAAGCTGAGACATGACGACGATTATCGCCCCTCAACGAGAGTATGGTAGCCTGCCCTCACAACTCCGCATGCAGAGTTGATAAGCTCCCAAGAAAGGAAGGTTCAAACAACTCCCGTGACTCCAACAACCGAAATCGCAACGCACGAAACGCCACTGCCTATCCTCAAGCAAACGCCCGTCAAAGCCCTGCCCTTCACCAAGCGCCTCGGCTTCCGTCAAGCGCTCAACGCAAGGGTTGAGGCTTTCTTCGCAGCAACTGGGCTACCGCGTCGCGACGTGCCGCAGATGTACGCCAAGGCAGTGTTGCATCTCGTGGCTTATGGGTTGATCTACGCCGCAATCCTGTGGCTCGGCGAACGAGTGCACCCGTTGGGCGTATGGGCGATGTATGCGCTGTGGGGCTTCGTCATAGCTGGCATCGGCTTCAATGTGATGCACGACGCGATCCATGGCGGGTTCAGCGATCGCCCATGGATAAATCGCGTGCTCGGCTTCTCTAGTGAACTCCTCGGCGTGAGCAGCTTCGTGTGGCGACACAAGCACAATGTGTGGCATCACACCTACACCAACATCGCTGGCTTGGACGAGGACTTAGAAACACAAGGGATGCTTCGCATGAGCCCCCATGAGCCTTGGAAGCTGCGCTTCCGTTGGCAACACTGGTACAGCCCGCTGGTGTATGCGTTAACTGGCTTCAGCTTTCTGCTGCGCGACTTTCGCGTGTTCTTCACAGGACGCTCAAGTCCCTGGCATGTCTACCCAAAGATGAATGTGAAAGAGCGCTTCATCTTCATGGTCGGCAAGGCGATGTTTTTCAGCATCTCGCTGGTTCTTCCGTTGGTGATGATGCCCTGGTGGGTTGCGCTGATTGGGTGGCTGGTCATGCTGATCGTGGTGAGTTTGATCTTGGCATCCATCTTCCAGCTCGCGCACGTCATGGAGCATGCCGAATTTCCAGAACCTGAGGGCGACCCACTGCACATCGCCAACGAGTGGGCGATCCACGAAGTGGAGACGACAGTGAACTTCGCGCCGCGCAACCGCTTCCTAAACTTTTACGCGGGTGGGCTGAATTACCAAATCGAGCATCACCTATTCCCGCACATCAGCCACGTGCACTACCCAAAGATCGCACCGATTGTGCGCGCTGTGTGCGCCGAATTCGGCGTGAAATACCATAGCTACCCGCGCTGGCGCGCTGCTTTGTTGGCACATTGGCGCACGCTGCGCGCGCTTGGGCGCAGCCCCGATGCAATAGTCACCGCTCCTCCACTGTGGTCGCCAAGTGTTGAGTAGAACCGATGAACACAGGCATGTCGCTGAGCTAAGCAAGCTGCGCACGCAAATTTGCGCGGGAAACGCCATACGCCCTACAATGGTGCTCTGTATGCGCCCGCTGCGCATCTTGATTGCCAAACCGGGGCTGGATGGGCATGACCGCGGTGCAAAGATCATCGCCCGCGCGCTGCGCGATGCTGGCATGGAGGTGATCTACACTGGCTTGCGTCAAACGCCAGAGATGATCGCGGAGGCGGCGCTGCAAGAAGACGTGGACGCTGTGGGACTGAGCATCCTTAGCGGAGCGCACAACACCTTGCTGCCGCGCGTGGTCGAGGCGCTGCGCGCGCGCGGTTTGGGCGATATTCCTGTCTTCGCGGGTGGCATCATCCCTGAAGAAGACGTGCCATTCCTCAAAGCGCATGGCATTACAGAGGTCTTCGGTCCTGGCACGCCTTTGGAAACCATCGTGCATTTCATCGAGACGCATACGCCGCGCCGTGCACGCCCCGAACCCTCTGCGACATGAGTGAGCAGCTATCCTGGCGCGCGCCGCGTGCGTTGGCGCGCCTGCTCACTGCTATCGAGAATGGCGCGCCCGAAGCATTGGCGCAGGTGCAAACGCTTTATCGGCAAACAGCGCACCGCGCGCACATCGTCGGCATCACTGGCGTGCCAGGCGGGGGCAAGAGCACCTTAGTTGCGGCGCTAACGCGCGCCTTGCGCGAACAATCACGCACGGTCGCAGTGCTCTCCGTTGACCCGAGCAGTCCGTTCACCCGCGGCGCCATTCTCGGCGACCGCATCCGCATGCGCGGCATCTCTGGCGATCCCGGCGTGTTCATCCGCAGCTTAGCCAGTCGAAGCGCGCCAGGAGGCATAGCCGCAGCAACCGCGGATATGGTGACGGCGCTTGACGCAGCAGGGTTCGATGTGATCTTTGTTGAGACTGTTGGTGCGGGTCAGGATGATGTAGCCATCGCCCGCCTTGCGGAGACTGTGGTAGTGGTGGAGGCGCCTGGGCTAGGCGACGACATCCAAGCCATCAAGGCAGGGCTGATCGAGATCGCCGACATCCTCGTGGTCAACAAAGCTGACCTGCCCGACGCTCAGCGCACGGCGCAGAACCTTGCCGCGGCGCTGGCGTTAGGATTCGAGACGCAAGGACATCACGGTCCATCGCTTGCGTCGTCCCCGCAGGCTGGCGCGCCTTCGGGGAGAGCAGGTTGGCGCGTGCCGGTGCTGCTAACGAGCGCTGCACACGATCAGGGCGTTGCCGCGCTCATTGACGCACTTCAGCAACATCGCGCCTGGTTGGAGACCAGTGAGGAGGGCAAGCATCGGCGGCTGCGCCAAGCCGAAGCGGAAATTCGCGCGCGTTTGTATGCGCAGCTCATGCGCGCTGCGTTGGCACATATAGAGCATGGTGCGCTCGAGCGCTGGGCAGCCCAGTGCGCCCAGCACCGCGCGCATCCCGAAGAAGCGGCGCGCGCACTCCTTCAAGCCATTCTGCCCAAGCTATGCTCATCCTCTACCTAATACGGCACGGTCGCACGCATTACAACGCAGAAGGACGCGTCCAGGGTTGGCGCGACATCCCACTCGATACAGTGGGGCGACAACAAGCTCATCTTCTCGCTGCGCGGTTGGCGACGCTGCCACTGGATGCGGTGTATGCCAGTCCGCTGGCGCGCGCATGGGAGACGGCGAGCATCATCGCGCGTGCTTGCTTGTTGGAGCCGCACGCCGATGAGCGCCTGCGTGAATACAACATGGGCGACTGGACCGATCTCACCAGTGAGGAAATACGCACGCGTTGGCCTGATGCCGAGCAGCTCGACGCGCCGCCCAATGGCGAGACCGCGCTTGAGGTCGCGCAGCGCGTCTCAGCATTTCTCGATGATCTGTTGGTGCGTCACCCCGACGGGGCGCAAGTGGCGATTGTTTCGCACGGCGGCACGCTGAGCGCAATGATCGGCGTGATGGTTGGCTTGCCGCCACGCCGCAGGCAGCCGTTCACTTTCGGCAATGCTTCGATCAGCGAGGTGCGCTTCGAGCATGGGCGCTGGCGCGTGCACACACTTAATGAGCAGCATCACCTGCTTGCTGCCATTGCCCATCCTGCAGGCGAATCAGCAGGAGACGCTGCAGCTGCGGCTTGACGATCGGTTGCGCCAGCGCGATGAAGCAGATGGCGCAGCCATCGGAGCAGCTGGTCTGCTGCGTTGTGCATCCACGCGGACCATGGGCGCTTGCCGAACTGAGATGCGAAGCTGTGCGCAGCCACCTCAGGCGGCAGATCCCGCCCATACGCCTCCCTCAAATAGTGCAAATGCTCGACCACCCAGAGGTAGAGGTCAGCTTCAGTGCGCCCCGGGAAGTCCGCGAGCAGCTTCTCCTTGCGAATGGCCTCAACCACTGGGAGATAGACGTTGTCGTACCAATCTGTAACTGCTTCTTCCTCGCTGACGGCGCGCTTTTGTTCAATGCCCATGAAGTAGCGATGCGCTGCGATGTGCTCGAGCACACGCGCATATCCACCACATGTGCTGAAGCGGATGTCCTGCTCAGGGCGAAGCACATCTAGACGGGTGCGCCTGAGAAACTCGTCGTATTCGCCCAGCAGCGCGAGCGCCTCAGGATTTGCGTCGTTAAGGGTTACGGGCACGCGCATCACAGCTTCCAGCACTTCAGCGTCAATGAAAGCCGCGCCGTGCTCACGTGCGACGGAAATGCGATGGTTGCCGTCCAGTACGAAGTACACATCGCCCACTTTGTAAAGCTGGACGGGCGGCAAGTTCACGTCATGGTCAAAGGCTTGGTTGATGCGGCGCCAACGCTCGAAGGTGTGGTCGTGCAGCGGCAGGAAGGCGTTGTCGAAGTCACGGTAGCGCCCCACACTGCCGACGATGTGCTGTAGGGGCACGGCTTGAACGCCGCGGTGGATGAAGCTGCGCACATGGAGCTTAGCGCGCGCTTCATCCCAAGAGAGCAGTGCAGTGTTGCGGCGCACCAGCCTCGCCCACATGCAGCGCAGCCGACTTTTCGCGCGCGCTTTGCGAAACTCCAGCGCGTCCTGTGATGGCGTCATGGCGATCCTCCTTGCAAAAGCGAAGAGGGCATAGCGCGCCTTTCGGCACACCATGCCCTCCGGATTGCTCGGTTTGTCACAAAGTCTAACACATGTGCCGTCAGACCGGCGTTAGCGCGGGGCACATTCAGGGCGCCGTTTCTTGTCTCGTTTGCTCTACTCTAGCAGGTGACCGAGGAATACGTAGGCAAGTCCGAAGTAGATCATTATGCCGAGCAAGTCCATGATGGAGGTAATGGTTGGACCAGAGAGCGTTGCGGGGTCAAGGCCAAGTCGACGCGCTATGAAAGGAAGCCCCACGCCAATCAGACTTCCAGTGATCGTCACGGCAAGCATGGCTAGTCCAACGACCAGCAAGATGTCGGCACCGACGCCCTTGGAGAGGAAGGCGAGGACGGCTTCCAGAACGCCAATGATCAATCCCATTGCGACCGCAACGGGGAAATCGCGCTTGAGGATGAAGAGGAAGTCACGCAGTCGCAGTTGAACTCGCCCAAGCGCCATCGCGCGAATCACTAGCGTTGAGGCTTGGCTGCCTGTGTTGCCACCCATGTCAATGATCGGCGCGATAAATGCTGCTAGCACAATCGCTTCGGCGAGGATTTCCTCCTGCTGAGCGACGAAGGTGGAGGTTGCGACGCCAAACAGCGTCAGCACAATCAGCCAAAAGACGCGCGCTGTGAAGATGCGGCGCAGCGGAGTGGAGACCACATCAATATCTGGACCGCTCATTGCGAGCGTGCCGCCGAAAATGGTCAGGCGCTTCGCTTCCAATTCCTCTACAAGCTGCAAGCCGCGCTGCGCGTCGATTGCTCCGACAAGCCGCCCCTCGCTGTCGAGGACAGCGATCAGAGGATATTGAAAAGCGCTGCGACTTTCTCCTGGGAGTCAGTTGCCGAAACAGCGATTGAGTCGCTCTCGATCAACGTGCCGATTGGGGTCTCAGGCGCAGCTTTTAGGAGATGTGCTAGCTTAACGTAGCCCCGGTAGGTGCGCCCTTCGCCGAGCACAAACACCACTTCTAGATGTTCTGGTGAGAGCGCTGCTTGGCGCACGCGCTCGAGCGCGGCAGCAGCGTTCATCGTCTCGGGCAGCGCAAGGTAATCTGGGTTCATCGCTCGCCCAGCGCTGTTTTCGGGGTACCCCAGCAGAAGCTGCACAGAGGCTCGTGCTTCGGGGCCGATCTCCTGCAACACGCGCTTGACCACCTTGGCGGGCAGTTCTTCGAGAAGCTGCACGCGCTCTTCTGCGTCAATTGCCTCAACTAGGCGCACGAGGTCTGGGTCTTCCATCGCACGCACAAGTTGGCTTTGTTCACTACGATCAAGCTGTTCGAACACCTGAAGAGCCTGCTGTTTTGAAAGCAAGCGGAAGAGCAGGACGCGCGTTCGTGGATCCAGGTCACGCATGCAGCCCACGATTTCTTCAGGAGTCGCGGCGCTGAGCGCCGTCTTCGCAGCCTCAACCTCAAGGCGCTGCTCATTGAGCAGTTCGTTCAAGGTTTGACACAGCAGCATCTTGCTCACCTCCTAGTTGTTTTAGGCACGGTAACGACAGCACATGCGAAGCGCTGACACACGAGGGTTGAGGACGTAGGCGAACTGGGATGCGGTGAAAACGAGCGCCCAGTCGCTCAGCAAACAAGGCTGCTAGACTTTGCTGCGAAATGCGGGGGAAGGCTCACGAGGGAGAACAGCACACTCCCCCGCCGAAGCGCCGCGGGCTAAGTCTTTTGACTGACAAAGAGGTGCGGCGCAACGAGGGCGAGTGCTGCATGCTCATGCAGCCTTGCCGAGCAGGACGCAGACACATGATTACTGAGATCGTCCAATTGCGCCTTCACACCTCCTTTTTTCTCTTGTTGAACCACCGCTGCACACTGCGGCACGGCTCGGAGCGCAGCGATGCGCCTTGCGCTTTATTGCACGCAAAGCCCTCCCATTCTACCGAATTGCACTTATACAATCGCTCCATGGACTTCAGTCGCGTAGCAGAGCGCTTGTTAGCTGAGGCGCGCGAGCATGGTGTGTTTGACAATTTGCCGCGCCGCGGACGGCTCAACCTCGAAGATGATGACCTCGTTCCTGAGGAAGATCGCCTTGCGGTGCGCGTGCTAAAGCAGAACGAAATGCTCCCAGAGTGGATCGAGACCGATAAGTCCATCCGCGAACAGATCAGCACAGCGCGTACTGCGCTCGCGCATGCTTACCAGCGCTACCGTCAGGCAATGACCAATGCGCGAAGCCCGCAGGAGCGCCATCGCGCGGAGGAAATTTGGCAACAGGCACGCAAGCAGTTTGAAGACACCGTCGCGCAGATCAACCGAGCCATTTTTGAGTATAACCTGCGCGCGCCTTCAGCGCTGGTGCAGCGCCTACCGCTGCGGCTCGCAGAAGAGTACGCGCGGCTTGAGAATGGGCCTGCGCCCTAGAGCGTCTCGAAGCGCTCCACATTCAGCACGAACACCGTCGCTCCGCCCACCTCGACGTCGATGACTTGGGCGCTGATCGCCCCGGGCATTTCGCGCGGCACGCTCACGTAAGATGTGCGCCGGCGCGCCGTGTGCTGCAGGATGCTCAGCACGTCGTCCACTTTCTCGTCGGGCACACCGAGCAGGAAAGTGACGTTCTCGCGCCGCAGCCAGCCGCCCTGAGTGGCGATGCGCGTGACGCGGTAGCCAGCCTCAGTGAGCGCTTGCATGGCTTTGTTGGCGTCGTCAGCTTGCACGACAGCCATGATCATCTTCATCGGTATGCATCTCCGAGCTTACTCAGGCATTTTAGCCCGGCGGTAGCTCCCGAGCACACGCAGCAATGTTGCCATCTCGCCTAAATGAGCAAGCGCCCGCTCACAATGGGGCGATTGGGCGTGCCCAACAAAGTCCATGTAGAACAGGTATTCCCACGGCGATCCCTGCAACGGGCGCGACTCGATCTTGGTTAGGTCAATGTCGCGCAGCGCAAATGCTGCTAGCGCGCGGAACAGCGCGCCGGGTCGGTTGCGCATGGCGAAGACAATGGAAGTTTTGTAGTCCGCGTCGTTGCGCGGTGTGCCCAGCGGCTCGCTGAAAACGTGCGGATCGCGCGCGAGGATGATGAAGCGCGTGTAATTGCTCGGGTCGTCCTCCAAGCCCTCGCGCATGATGGGCACGCCGTAAAGCTCGTGTGCTCGACGCCCCGCAATCGCCGCTGTGTCGCGACGCCCCTCCTCGG
Organism: Thermoflexales bacterium; assembly: GCA_025057935.1. Lineage (GTDB taxonomy): Bacteria > Chloroflexota > Anaerolineae > J036 > Brachytrichaceae > DRWP01. The sequence continues at coordinate 19,841 of JANWUW010000046.1, read as the reverse complement.
CAAGTAGTTTGACGCTCCCAGCTGTGTCGTAGACCTGCTCGCGCTCGGCTTGAGGGAGTAGGGTGCTAAGCGTGCGCTCGCATTGCGCCAGCGCTTGCCAGTGTGAGATCACGCGCCGAATCTCCCCCAGGCTCACGCCGGGCAGCGCGTAAAGATACCAGCGAATGCGCACGATCACCTCGCCCACGATGTGCAGGGTGTAGCGCATCAGCAGGTCGTAGTTGCGGTGCACGCTGCCGCCCAGCGAGTTCTCCATCGGCACAATGCCAAAAGAGCAAGCGCCGCTTTCCACGGCTTCAAACACGGCGTCGAATGTCGGATGTGGCAGCGGGACAATGTTAGCACCGAAGAAGTCGAAAGCAGCTTGCTCGCTATATGCGCCAGGCTCGCCTTGGAATGCTACGGTGATCATGCTCTCAAGGCGGTGTTATACGCGCTTTCTCGATCTTGCGCCACTGTCGAGAGGGGCAGCCGAACGTTGATGGCGACGCGGAAAACCTGATTTGCAGTGGAGCGAAGCAGAGCGACAAGCTAGCATCGGCAATTTTTTCGGCGCAAGGCTTGTGCGCTTCAGATGGCAAGCCCCGTCTGTGCCGCGCTGATCGCCCACAGGCGCTCCTGGGCGTCGCGGTCGTAGGAGAGCGGGGATGAGCGCTTGGGTCGGCAGCGATCGAAGTACAAACCGCTCTGACGTGCAACCTCGGGTGTGGTGGCAAGGTAGATGCTGGTCTGCGCACCTTGCTGCGGCGTGAGCGCGAAGCGCGCTACAAGGGTGCGGAACGCCCACCCGAGCAAGCCGCCTAGGTTGCGCCCAAAATTCGTGGCGACAGCGCCGGGGTGAAGCGCGTTGGCGGTCACGCGCGTGCCCTCGAGCCGTCGCACAAGCGCGTAGGTGAACATCACGTTTGCCAGTTTGGAGAGGCTATACGCGCCAAAGGCGCGATACGGTCGGCGCTCGAAGTTCAGATCGTCGAATGGAATGTGCCGCACTGCGAAGTGCGCGTCTGAAGACACGTTGATGATGCGCGCGGCAGGCGCAGCCTTCAAGGCGTCGAGCAGCAAGTGGGTGAGCAGGAAGTAGCTGAGGTGGTTCAATGCCCAGGTCATCTCAAACCCATCCGCGCTCACGAGCCGCTTCTCGAAGATAGCCCCTGCGTTGTTCACCAGCACATCCACGCGCGGGAAGCGAGCACAGATGAATTCGGCAGCCGCGCGCACCTCGCGCTGATTGGAGAGGTCGGCTGCGAAGAACGTCGCAACACCGCCAGTGCGGGCGATATGCTCAGCGAGCTCGGCGCAACGTGAAGCGTCGCGGCTGACGATCACCACGTGCGCGCCTTTGCCTGCGAGCGCCTCTGCTGTCGCGCGACCGATGCCGGAAGTCGCCCCTGTGACGACGACGATTGCCCCGTCAAGCGTTTTCTGATTCATCGGTTAAGAGCGCGCGCAGCATATCAGACCGCTGAACGCGGGCTAACTTTTCTGGGTTTGTCTCTAACCGGAGGTATTCGCGCAGGAGATCGCGCGCGGCGTCGTAGTCGCGGCGGCGGTAATGGAGCGTCGCCAAGTTGAGCACCACATCAGCGTTGCGGGGGTCGAGCGTTCGCGCGCGATTGAGCCATGACTGCGCGCCCCACCAGTCGCCGATCTCCATCAATGCTGCTGCCATCTCGTTGAGGTCATGGGCGGTTTCGCCGTGCCTCCGCACTTTCTCGTAGTAGAAGCTCAGCCGCTGTCCCGGCGTCAGTTGGTCGAGCGGAGCTTCCCAGCGAGGGAGGAGCGTTGACCTCGGCGACGAGGCAGGTTGCGCTGTGGCAACGGAGAGCGAAGGCGCAGGCGCAGGCATAGGCGTCACGTTCGGCTGCGCGGCAGCTTGGTCAGCGCTTTGCACGGTTGAGAGGAACACCACTGTTCTGACTACTTGCGTCCATGCTTCTGCAAGCGCAGCGATCGCCACTGCGATGCCGAATGCTGCAAGTGCGAGGATGATCATCTGTGGCAGCGCTTCGGGCGTAACAACGAGGGCAAGGGCAAAAGCAAGCACCACCAACCCGAGGACCAGTGCCGGCAGAGCGGCTGAGATGGCGTTGGAAAGCAGCAGATGGCGGCGCAGGTGTGGACGCGCCTCGCGCACGAGTGCTGCGCTGCGCCGCATCGCCTCGCGCCACGCAAGACGATCACGCACGATCAGCGGCACAGCGAAAGCGCGGAAGCGCCCAACCAGCGCGTTTCCCACCAGCGCCGTGATCGCTCCGATCAGCAGCACAAAGGGCATCAGCACCTCGAAGAGGTTGCCAGCTAGTGCGATGAGGAAACCAGCGGAGATGACCAGCGCCGCTGGCAGCAGCGTGAAAGCGAGCACGACGAGGCGCACACCTATCAACGCCTCGAGCACTTCCAGCACAGCGCTCCACGCGCGCCGTACGGCAACCTCGCCCTCCGCTGCTTGGAAGGTTGCAGAAACAATCGCTCCCTCACCGATTGGCTTCACAACTGTCACCATGATTAGCCAGACCAATGCGAGAAAGGGAAGCGCGTTCATCAGCGCCGACACACTGAACGGATTTGCAAGCGCGTACTGGAGCACTGCCAGAAAAGCGAAGCTGGCGACCATCCACTGCACAAAGGCAACGGTGCCAAAAGTGAGCGCGCTGAGGATGCTGAATGCTGCTGGGTGCGCCAGGATTAGAGAGACGCTGCGCTGCATTGCTGCTGGCGATGTGAGCGCATAAGCTTCGCCTTCAGATACGCCTGGATGCATAGCAAAGAGCATATAATCCTAAGCAAAAGTAAGCATGACGCAGCCTGAGAGGGCTGCGCTTGCCAATCTGAGCACGAGAGGTTGCCATGCAAGGTGTAGTTCCGTTAGCACGACCAAACAGGCTGGATGTTACAACGCGCACCTTAGGCGTATTAGCAGTGGCGTTGGTGGTGTTGGCTTTGGGGTTGGTGTTCTTCGTTGCGCCCTCTGGTGATGTGCGCTCAGGTGGCGAAGCCCAGCGCATTTTCTACTTCCACATCTCGTCAGCGTGGGTTGGATTCGGTGCCTGGTTGTTGACGGCGGTCTTCGGCATTCGTTACTTGCAAACGCGCGACATGGTCTGGGATCGCCGCGCATACGCGAGCGCTGAGGTGGGTGTGGTGTTCATCACCACGACGCTGCTCAGCGGAATGCTGTGGGGTCGCCCGACGTGGAACACGTGGTGGACGTGGGACTTCAAGCTGACGCTCACCGCCTTGCAGTTCCTGATGTACGTCGCTTACTTGATGCTGCGCAGCGGCATCGAGAACCCAGAGCGGCGCGCGCGCTTTGCCTCTGTTTACGGGATCATCGGCTCGCTCACTATCCCGCTGAACTTCGTGATCAGCCGCGTGCTGCAAAGCATCCACCCAGCCGTGTTTGGTCCGAGCGTGAATGCGGCCCAGCAAGGTGGCTTCGGCGTGTCTGGCGATCGCATGCTTGTGCTGGTCGTCTCGATGGTTGCCTTGACGGTGGTTTACCTGTTCCTAGTGCGCGCGCGCATCGCGCTGCTGGCGCGCGAGGAGGCGCTAAGCGTGCGCAAGGCGGCGCTGGTGGAGGCTTGAATGAACCTGCTTGCGGACAAGAACGCTGTCTACCTGTTCACAGCCTACGGCGTGTTCATCGGTGCCTTGACGATTTACGCGCTGTTTTTGTGGCTGCGCCATCGCGCCCTCGACCGCGAGGCGATGGTCTTAGACGAGGTCGAGCGTGAGCAGCGTGGTGCAGATGCGAAGGCTTCCCGCATGCAATCCAGCAGTTAGGGCGCTTTGGTGTTACATCCCCGCCGCGCGTGAGAAGGTGTTACGATGGGCGAAGGATTGACCTCTAAAGTTGAGAGGTGAGGTCATGTCGGAAGGGTCAGTCGCAGTGGCGCGGACAGCGTCGCTGACACAGATGCAGCGTTGGTATGCCTTCCGCCAGGGAGTGCTCTTTGTGCTTGGCTTCGCCGTGTTCATCATGGGCGCGTTCGGTGTGGCAGGAACCGTTCTTGGCGATGTGTTCTACGAGGCACGCGAGGCAGTGCGTGTGGTTGGCGGCGTAGCGCTGATCGGATTAGGACTGTTCACTCTGGGGGTGCTGAACATTCCCTTCCTCTATCGTGAGATGCGGGCTGACTTAAGCGCGCTTCACCGTGTGGCTGGAGCAGCCGGCGCGTTCCTGACAGGGCTGGGCTTCGCTGCAGGTTGGACACCGTGCATCGGTCCCTTCCTAGGTGCGATCCTCTCCATGAGCGTGACCACTGAGCTGAGCACGCGCATGGTGATGTTGCTGGCGTACGTGTTAGGGCTAGGGGTGCCGTTCTTGATGGTGGCAGCGCTCACCGACCGCGCGATTCCATTCTTGCGGCATGTGCAGCGGCACACCCGCCTCATCGAGGTGATCAGCGGCGTGCTGCTGATTGGGGTGGGCGTGGCGCTGCTAGTGGGGCAGATCTCACAGCTCAGCGCTGCGTTAGCCGCTGTGCCCTTCGAGCTTGAAGCGCAAGTGCTCGGCGAAGAAGCAGTGCTGAGCATTCCTGTTGCCGCGATTGCCGGGCTGCTCTCCTTCCTCTCGCCATGCGTGTTGCCGCTTGTGCCAGCATATCTGGGCTTCATCGGCGGCGTGGCAGTGCAGGGCTCGACAGTGCGCCGGGCTTGAGTTGACTCTTTGCGCAAATGCTGCCTGCGCTCGGCACAGGCGCTAGAAGCAGCCTGTGCCGATTTGCTTTTATACTCTTGCACGGCATGCTACGCCTCTCGGAGTCCGTGCAGGATTACCTGAAGGCAATTTTCGAGCTACACCAAGAGTCTGAACGCGTCACCACGAACGCGCTGGCGGCGCGGTTGGGAGTCTCGGCGGCTTCAGTCACAGGCATGCTGCGGCGGCTTGCGGAGCTGAAACTCGTGGAATACGAGCCGTACCAAGGCGCGGCGCTCACGCTTAGCGGCAAGCGCATCGCGCTCGAGATCATTCGCCATCATCGGCTGATCGAGCTTTATCTCATGGAAGTCATGGGCTACTCGTGGGACGAGGTGCACGCTGAAGCCGAGCGCCTTGAGCACGCCGTGAGCCAAGCCTTCGCTGAGCGCATTGCGCAGTTGCTCGGCGATCCCAAAGTGGATCCACACGGCGACCCAATCCCAACGCGCGAAGGAGAGATGCCACTCGCCTCGCGGCGCACCTTGGTTGACGCGCCGACTGGGGCAATGCTCTGCGTTCAGCGCGTGCGCGATGAAGATGCGGATGTCTTGCGACGCTTAGCAGCGCTAGGGCTGTTCCCGAACACGTGCTTCGTTGTGAAAACCGTCAACCCTGAGCGGAATAGCCGTGTGTTGCACCTAAGCAACGGCGCTGAAGTTGAGGTGGAGGACTCCCTTGCGCAGAACGTGTTCATTCAAGATGTGCCAGCTGCCTCTGGCTCCGCGCTAAGGTAGTACGTCATGTGCTGGAGGTGGAGCACGGGGTCAATGTTCTCCACGCGCACCGAGGGAGGCACGGTGAGCGTCACCGGCGCGTAGTTCAAAATGCCGCGCACGCCCGCCCTCACGAGCTGGTCAGCAACTGTTTGTGCTGCTGAAGCAGGCACAGCGATCATCGCCAAACGGATGGCATGCGCGCGCACAAACGCGTCTAGCTCGTCTGCTGACCGCACCACGTGCTCGCCCAAGCGTACGCCGATGCGCTGAGGGTCATTGTCGAAGACCGCAGCAATGCGGAATCCCCGCTGAGCAAATCCGGTGTAGTTTGCTACCGCGCTGCCCAGATGGCCAGCGCCAACAAGCACCATCAGCCACTCTCGGTCAACGCCTAGGATTCGCCGCAGACGTGCAAGCAAAGCGTTGACCTCGTAGCCTTTACCCTGCCGACCGAAATCCCCGAACAACGAGAGATCCTTGCGAATTTGCGCTGGGCTGATGCTCAGCCGCTCGCCCAGCTCCTTCGAGGAGATGAAAGCCAGCCCTTCTCTCTGAATAGCGCTCAGCGCGCGCAGGTATAGCGGTAAACGAGCGACAACGATGTCTGGAACGTGGCGCTCCGGCATGCCTTGCGCCTGCATGTTATCACAACACTGACCCGTACAATGAACGCCACCATGCGGCTCGCGTCTTTGTTCTCCACTACGCTGCGGGAAATGCCTGCGGGGGTCAGCCATGAGGGGCTGCGCCTTTTAGTGCGAGCGGGTTACGCGCGACTTCTTGAGAACGGCGGGCGAGCTTATCTCCCTCTCGGTCAGCGCGCACTGGCCAAGTTGGCGCGCGTGTTGGAGGAAGCCCTGCATGCTCTAAATGCCCAGCCCGTGGCGATCGCCGAGCCGCGGGCGATCGCACTACTTGGGCGGAGCGTGCTTCGCTCCTATCGCCAGCTTCCCGTGCTCGCCTATGCGCTTCAGCTTGGCGCGCCTAAGGCGCAACTCCATCTATGGTCATTCACGCGCGACGCGGAGCAAGATGAAGCACAGCGTGCTGCGATCAGGCGCGCGCTCAGCGCGGCACTTGAGCAGTGTGGCTTTGAAGTGCACAGCGCAGCGCACGGCTTAGTTTGCCTAGGCGAGAAAGAAGAGGCGCTGTTGGCATGCGACCGTTGTGGGTATCTCGACTTCGTCGAACACGCTCGGTTCGCGGCGGCTGAGCATGAAACCACTGCGGCGCAACCGCTGGAGCGCGTGCACACACCCGCATGTAAGACGATCGAGACGTTGGCGTGTTTCTTGGGCATCTCAACAGCAGCCACTGCCAAGGCGTTGTTCTTCGTTGCAGAGCGTGAGCGCGGCGATCAGCTCATCTTTGCTGTGGTGCGCGGCGATATGATGCTCAGCGAAGCCAAGCTGCGCGAGGCGATCGGGGCATATCGCCTGCGTCCTGCGACTGAAGCCGAGATCCGCGCGATTGGCGCTGAGCCGGGTTACGCTTCGCCCATCGGGCTTGTGCGTGATGGACGCTGGATGCTCGTCGTGGATGAGGTCGTGGCGCGCGCGCCCAATCTCGTCGCTGGGGCGAATGTGGCGGAGTATCACCTGCGCAACACCAACTACGGGCGCGACTACACCGCGGATTGCGTTGCCGACATCGCTATGCCGCCATTAGAGAGCGCGTGTGCGCAGTGCAATGCACCGCTGCGTCCCGTGCAGGGCGTCGCGTTGATGCGCGAGCATCGGCAGGGTTACGAAGGCACGTATCTCGACCCTCAGGGCAGTGAGCGCGTGCCTCTGTTGCGCCACTTCGCCATTGATCTCGAGGCGCTGCTGTGGGCGCTCGCCGCTATCCATCGCGATGAGTTTGGTCTGCGCTTGCCGAGCACCGTCGCGCCTTTTCACACGCACCTCGTAGCGTTGGGCAAGGACGAGGCTGTTGTCAGCACCGCAGAGCAACTCTACGCGCTGCTCGCGCGCCACGGCGTGGAAGTGCTTTACGATGATCGCGCGGAATCGCCGGGGGTCAAATTCAACGATGCTGACCTGATGGGAGTGCCGCTGCGGCTTACGGTGAGCACGCGCGCGTTGCAGGCGGGCAGCGTAGAGATGCGTCGGCGCGGCAGCAGCAAGGAGAACGCTACGCTAGTGCCGCTGGATGCAGTGCTCGAGCATGTGCGCGCCGCGCTGCGTTAACGGGCCGGCTGCCCCACAAGCACAAGACGCTCGCCACATGGCGAGGCGCGCTCGCACCAATCGAGCACCACTTGCAGGTCGCCGATCACCTGTGCGTTTGCCATGCGCGCCAAGTTGTAAAGCGTTGGCTTCATGTTCTTGACTTCGTGCAAGGCACCACGGTCGGCGAGCCAGGTGAAGGGCCAGATGGCTGGCAAGGGGTAAAGCGGCACGCGCATCAAGTGCGCCACAAGCGTCGCGCGTTCATCAATCGGCGTTAGCTCAAACCCCCAGAGCTGCCCAAAGGGAGGCTTCTTGAAGCCGGGACCGGAGAGCCAGATGAAGCGGTAGGGCGGCTCATAGACCTGAATGTAAGAGCGCGTGGGGTATTGATACCAGCCGAAGCACTGGCGGGATTGGAAACACGATCCCACGCCAATCGGCGGCGGTGTTACCCAGCGCGTATCCATCACCTCACCGCTGCCAGCCAGCTCGGGATGACGCAGCGGGTCGCTCACGATTTCAAACAACACTTCACACGGCGCTGTGATCAGCGCCGTGACCGTTGCACTTGGGTATTTGATCCAGCGAGCCACCTTAAGCAAGCCTATCTCCACAGCGTCGCAACAACTGCGGTGTTGTGCGCGACTCTCTATTCTCAAACGCTTTCTGATTTTGCTTGAGAGACTGAGAGGAAACTGAAGCGACGGAGGTGAAAGGGCTGAGAGTCCTAGGGCATGTGCGAGGTTCTTCGCAACGGCGATCGCCGAACGCGGGTTCTGTCTTAGCTATACTCAAATCTGCCTTGATGACGCAGGGACAGCAGCCGCAGCAGGCATCGCTGCCGCCGGACCTATACGACGAGACCTACTTTCTCACCGCGTGTGAGGGCTACGACGAGTTTATCAAGACCGAGGGTGAGCATCTTTCGCGGCGGCTGCGGCAGGCGTTTGCTTTCGCCGAGGTCCAGCCGGGGATGTGGGTGTTGGACGTAGGGTGTGGGCGCGGGGAGATCGTGCGTCATGTGGCGCGGCTGGGAGCGCACGCTTTCGGCGTTGACTACTCGCGCGCTGCCGTGCAGCTCACGCGCCGCATCATGCAAGGCGAACGTGGCAGCTTCGGCATTGCGCGCGCTGACGCCAAAGCGTTGCCCTTCACCGATGCGCACTTCGACCGCGTGCTGCTTTTCGACGTGGTGGAGCATCTCTACCCATGGGAGCTCGAGCGTTGCCTGCGCGAGGCGCATCGCGTGCTGCGGCCTGGTGGCAAGATCGTTATCCATACCGCACCCAATCGCTGGTACGACGCTTACGCTTATCCCATCGTGCGCTTGGTGCGCACTCTGATGGGCCAGGGCGCACGCTATCCGAAGAACCCGCGTGCGCTCAACGTGGCGATCAACACTGAAGTGCACGTGAACGAGCAAGACATCTTGCGCCTGCGCCGCTACCTTAAGCGCGCTGGTTTTCAGCAAGTGCGCGTGTGGCTCGACACACCACCGCAGCAGCGCCGCGAAGGTGCCGTGCTGGATGCCCTGCGCCACATCGCGTTTAACTGGTTGCCCTTCGCCTGGTTCTTCCAGCGCGAGGTGTTTGCCGTCGGCACGCGCTGAGCCATGAGCGCAAACACTCGGTCGCGCCCGCGCCTTGTGTTGCTGGATGGACATGCGCTCGCTTACCGCGCCTATTACGCCATGCTCAACACCAAAGGCGAGCCACTCGCTGTCACGCATCCAGATGGTCGTGTGGAGCTAACGGGTGCAGTGTATGCCTTCACCAACATGTTGATCAAGGTGTGGCGCGAGCTCCAGCCGGACTACATTGCCATTGCCTTTGATGTGGGGCGCACCTTTCGGGATGACCTCTACGCCGACTACAAAGCCACGCGCGACAAGATGCCCGATGATCTCGCTGCCCAAATGCGCCGCATTCAGCAAGTCGTCAATGCCTTCGAGATACCTGTCTTCACTGCCGAGGGCTATGAAGCTGACGACGTGATCGGCACGCTGGCGCGTCGCGCCAGTGGAGAGGGATTTGAAGTGATCATCGTCACGGGTGATCGCGATGCGCTGCAACTGGTCTCGCCTGCCGTCAAGGTGCTTGCTTCGAGGCAGCGCTTCGAGGACACCATGCTCTATGACGAAGCCGCCGTGCAAGCCGCGCTTGGTGTGCAACCAGAGCAAGTGGTGGACTTCAAGGCGCTGGTCGGCGACGCCAGCGACAACATCCCCGGTGTGCGCGGCATTGGCGAAAAGACCGCACAACACTTGCTCCAGCGGTTTGGCTCGCTCGACGGCATCTACGCGCATCTCGATCAAGTTGAGCCGAAGCGCGTGCGCGCTCTGCTCGAGCAAGGGCGCGAAAGCGCCTACCTCAGCCGCGAGCTGGCGCGCATTAAAACCGACGTGCCGCTCGAGGTGGACTGGGAAGCATGCCGCGCTGACCTTGGCGCCATCAACCTTGAGCGCGTGAATCGCCTGTTCCAAGAGTTGGGCTTTAACACCAGCGCCAAGCGTTTCGAGGAGCTGCGTCGTGCGCTTGCGCCCGAGTCACCACCTGCGCCGAGTGGAGAGCCACAGCAGATGGGCTTGTTTGGCGCGCTTGAGGTTGCCGAGCCGCTGCCAAAGCCAGGCGCGCCAACGCGCACGCGCATCGTGCGCAGCGATGAGGATTACCGCGCGCTGCTCACAGCGCTGCACAACGCGCAGCGCATTGCCTTCGACACCGAAACCAGCACCCCTGATCCGCTCAACGGTGAGCTGGTCGGGCTTTCGTTTTGCGTGCGTGAAGGGGAGGGATGGTATGTGCCCGTGAGCGGCGCATCATGGACGCTCGATCCGCGATCGCTGAAGTTCGAGCCGATTCGCCACGCGCTCATGCGCCCCGAGGTGCAGCTTGTGGCGCACAACGCCAAGTTTGACCTCGAGGCGCTGCAGCAAGCTGGCGTCTCCCTGTCTCGCCCGATCTTCGATACGATGATCGCGCAGTACCTCTGCGAGCCGAGTGGGCGCAGCTTAGGGCTGAAGTCGCTCGCGTACAGCTACTTCGGCTGGCAGATGACCGAGATCGCTGAGCTAATCGGCAAGGGCAAGCACCAGCTTTCCATGCGCGACGTGCCCTTAGAGAGCATCGCGCCCTACGCGGCTGCTGATGCCGACGCCACCTTCCGCCTCGTGGACGTGCTTACGCCGCTGCTGCGCGAGCGCAACCAAGAGCGCTTGTTCTACGAGGTGGAACTGCCGTTGATCCATGTGCTGGTGGACATGGAAGTTGCCGGCGTAGCGGTGGATGTGCGCTACCTTGGCGAGCTGGCGCGTGAGATCACCGAGCGGCTGCGCGCATTGGAGCGCACCATCTTCGAGATCGCGGGGCTGGCGTTCAACATCAACTCGCCAAAACAGCTTAGCGATGTGCTCTTCGGCAAGCTCGGCTTGCCCACGCAAGGCGCTTGGAAGACCAGCAGCGGCGTCTACTCCACCTCCGCAGAGGTGCTCGAGGCATTACGCGATAAGCACGAGATCATCCCTTACCTGCTGGAGCACCGCGAGCTTTCCAAACTGCTCGGCACCTACGTCGAGGCGCTGCCGAAGTTAGTGAACCCACGCACGGGTCGCATTCACACGGATTTCAACCAAACCGGCACGGTCACCGGGCGGCTCTCGTCCTCGAACCCAAACTTGCAAAACATCCCGATCAAGACTGAGATGGGTCGGCGCGTGCGCAAAGCGTTCGTGCCGCGCCCGGGTTGGCGCTTGATCAGCGCGGATTACTCGCAAGTGGAGCTGCGCATCCTCGCTCATCTTGCTGACGATCCCACGCTTAAAGCCGCGTTCGCGCGCGACGAGGACATCCATGCCGCAACCGCAAGCGTGATCTACGGCGTCCCGCTCAGCGAGGTCACGCCCATGCAGCGCAACAACGCCAAGCGCATCAACTTTGGCATTGCTTACGGCATGGGCGCGTATGCGCTCGCGCAGAACACAGGCATGAGCGTGAGCGAGGCACAAGCGTTCATCGAGCGTTACTTTGCGCGCTTTCCCAAGGTGAAGCAGTGGTTGGACGACACTAAACGCATGGCTGCCGAGCGCGGCTATGTGGAAACTGTGATGGGGCGCCGGCGATACTTCCCAGAGCTGCGCGCGAAGGACACCAATGAGCAATTGCGCCGTCGCGCTGAGCGCGAAGCGATCAACCACCCAGTCCAAGGCAGTGCTGCCGACATCATCAAGATCGCCATGATTCGCATTCACCAACGACTGAACAGTGAGGGCTTCCAATGCCGCATGACGCTCCAAGTGCACGACGAGCTTGTGTTCGATTGCCCGCCCACTGAGCTAGAAGCCGCCAAAGCGCTGATCCGAGAAGAGATGGAACGCGCCTTTCCGCTCAGCGTGCGCTTGAAAGCCGACGTTGCCAGCGGACCGAACTGGGACGAGGTGGCATGAAGGGGCTTCACTGCATTGCCTTGATCCTCGCCAGTGCAGGGCTGATGGCGTGCAGCGGCGCTTCGTCGCCTGCGCAAAAGCCGCACGTGCAGCTCACGCTGTTGCCGCAGCCCACGCCGACCTTAGGCGCGCCCATCGCTGTTGCTTCGCCCACGCCAAGCAACGTGGTCGTGTGGGTGAATGGTCAGCCGATCACCCGTGAGGCGCTCGAAGCTGAAGTGCAGCGCGCGCGCTTGGCGCTGGACGAGCCGCCTAGCCCAGAGCTGCTCGCCACGCTGCGCGAGGCAGCGCTTGAGATGCTGATTGAAGAAGTGCTCCTCGAGCAAGAGGCACAGCGCCTTGGTCTTACGGTGAGCGATCAGCAAGTTGAGGAAGAGCTGGCGTTTGCTCGAGAGCGCGCTGGGGGCGCCGAAGCGTTCCGCGCCTGGCTGAGCGGCATCGGCTACAGCGAGCAGGATATTCGCAGGCAGATCTACCTCGACCTGCTGGCGAACGCGCTGCGCGAGCGCGTGCTTGCAGAGATGCCGCGCACCGCCGAATACGTGCACGCAGCGCACATCCTGCTCGACAGCGAAGCCGAGGCACGGCGCGTGCTTCAGCAATTGCGCAACGGCGCGCGTTTTGATGCCTTGGCGCGCACGCTCTCGCTCGACGAAAGCACGCGCGCTGCTGGCGGCGATCTCGGCTGGTTCACGCGCAATGGTCAAACTGTGTTATGGGCTGAGGTCGAGGAGGCAGCGTTTGCGCTTCAGCCCGGCGAGATCAGCGAGATAGTGCGCAGCCCAGTTGGCTATCACATCATCACAGTGCTGGCGCGCGCTGTGCGACCGTTGGACGAGGCTGACCTCGTGCACATGCAGCAAGCCGCACTTGAAGCTTGGATGATGCGCTTGCGCGCGCAGGCGCGCGTGGAGCGCGTGGGCGAGTGACTTCTGTATGATCGCGCCGCTATGCGCTTCCTCATCACGGGCGGTTCCGGCTTTTTGGGGATCAACCTGACGCGCTACCTGTTAGCGAAGGGTCAAGAGGTCGTCTGCTACGACATCGCCGACTTTAACTATCCTGAGCGCGACCGCATCGCGTTTTACAAAGCTGACATCCGCGATCGAGCAGCGCTGGATCGCGCCATGTCAGGTGTGGACATCGTCGTGCACGCGGCGGCAGCGTTGCCGCTTTACTCCAAGGAGGACATCTACACCACCGACGTCATCGGCACGCGCAACGTGCTGGAATCTGCATTCGCGCATGGCGCGCGGCGCGTGATCCACATCTCCTCCACCGCCGTGTATGGCATTCCCGATCACCACCCGATCTACGAAGACGACCCGTTGCGCGGCGTCGGGCCGTACGGCGAGGCAAAGGTAGAGGCGGAGCGCATCTGCTTGGAGTTCCGTCAACGCGGGCATTGCGTGCCGATTTTGCGACCGAAATCGTTTGTTGGTCCAGAGCGACTTGGGGTCTTCGCGCTTCTTTATGACTGGGCGAGCAGTGGGCATGGCTTCCCGATCCTCGGCAGCGGCAAGAACCGCTATCAGCTTCTTGATGTGGAGGATCTGTGCGAGGCGATCTGGTTGTGCAGCACGCTGCCGTGCGAGCGCGCCAACGATACCTTCAACATCGGCGCGAAAGAGTTCGGCACCGTTGCTGAAGACTTCCAAGCGGTTTTGGACTATGCTGGCTTCGGCAAGAAGGTGCGCCCTTTGCCAGCCGCGCCGCTGATCTGGGCGCTGCGCGTGCTGGAGTTTTTCCGCCTCTCGCCGCTCTACAAGTGGGTGTACGAGACGGTGGGCAAGGACTCGTTCGTCTCTATTGAGAAAGCCGAGCGCGTGCTTGGCTTCAAGCCGAAGTACAGCAACAAGGACGCGCTGATCCGCAACTTTCAGTGGTATCTCGCCAACAAGCACACGTTTCAAGGGCAGGCGGGTGTTTCGCATCGCGTGCCTTGGAAGCAGGGCGCGTTGGCGCTGGCGAAGCGCTTCTTCTGACGCTCCATGTCTGCGCCATTCAAGACCATCCCGAACACCCGCAGCTTGCGCACCTACACTGTCACGTTCACCTATGCAGCGTTCCGCTGCCGTTATGAGATGGAGCCAGATAAGGTGAACTTCGCGACGCTCACGCTCACCTATGCGCCGAACGCGCTTTTGTTCGACTTCCCGACGTTCATGGATTACCTGCGCAGCTACGAGAGTGAGCCTACTTCATTGGAGTCCGCGGCGAACCGCATCTTGGACGACGTGTTCGAGGTGCTGCAGCCCATCTGGGCGCATGTGCGCCTGCGCACGGAGCGCGAGCACGGCGTGGTGATCGTGATCGAGGCGTCGCAAGGCGACGTGCCCTCAGTGGCACGCTTGTAGCGGGATGTTCAGCGCGCGCAGCGCCAGCGCGAGTTGATTGGGCTGACCGTTGCGTTCGCGCGCAAAGGAGAAACGTAGGGCGCGTCTTGCGCGCGTGATGCCTACGTAGAGCAGGCGCAGGCGCTCAGCGATGTACTCAAGATACGCCTCGCGGATCAGCACGCGCGGGTCGCCGATCGGCAGTCCTGCGTGCAAATGTTCCAACACTTTGCGCGCTTCAGCGCGTGGGTCGTGCCCATTGAGATACCACAGTTGTCCGCGGAAGCGCCCCTCTGGATCGTGAGGGAACTCCAGCTCATCTGTGCCCACGAGGTACACGCGATCCCACTCTAGCCCTTTCGCCTTGTGCATGGTGGTCACGGTCACTTGCCCAGGGATGGGCTCGAAGCCGGCTTCGATCAGGGTGTTGCTCAGGTAGCGGCGCTGATTGGCGGCGATGTCGTGCAAGAGCATGGCTGCGTCAGCAAGTTGCGCGGCAGGCGCGTTGACCACGTAACGCCGCAGGCTGATCGCAATGCTGTGTGCGATGGCGAACTCGTTCTCCCGCTGCAGCAGATCCTGGGCAGCGGTGAGGATCAACTGATCGACGGGCAGCAAGCTCGCGCGCAACCATCGCGCAGCGAGCGATGTGAGGTGGCGCAGCGCGTGCGCCTGCGCTTGGCTGAGCACGACGTTGGGCGGCAGCGTGAGGCTTGCGTTCGGTGAAGGGAAGAGCCATTGCTCGATGCTCACGCTGCGCAGGACGGCAAGGAGCGCCTTGTCCTCAGCAAATGGCATCAATGCTGGCACGCGCAGCGCCACTTCGCGCAGCAGGTCAGCGAGCGCGTTTTGACGCGCTGGTGCAGCGCAGAAGCGCACTACCGCGCCGAGCACCCGCGCTACATCGCGCACGGGCTGTGCATTGCGCAATTGGTCTTGGTAAATGGGGCGTTGGCAGGAGCTCTGGATTGCTGCAAGCTCAGCGACGACCTTCAAGCCGTAAGCGTTGGTCGGCGCAAGCACGGCACACGTTCGATCAGGATGCTTCAGCACGTAGTTCGCCGCGCTTCGCGCCACGTGTTTGACCTCTTCCTCCTGAGTGCCAAACGCGCAAGCGACGATAGGGTGCGTCTCAGGCGCAGGGTTTTGTTGTGCGTCGCCGGGCGGCGCAGGGCGGATCAGCGCATGAGCGGAGAGCGCTTGTTTGCGCACGATGGGTTCTGGATGATGCTGCGTTGCCCATTCGACCAGCGCGTTGGCGAGATCAATGATGGGTTGAGCGCTGCGCCCGCTCACGCTAAGCGGCAGCGCTGTGACGTCGGGGCGCTCGCAGAAGTCGCGGAAGAAGCGCACGTTGGCGGTTGTGAAAGTGGTCATGATGGCTTGGTTGGCGTCGCCCACGCGCACCCAGTTGCCATGGTCTTTAGCGAGGCGGGCGAGGATTTCCTCTTGCAGCGGTGTGCTGTCTTGCGCTTCGTCTTCGAGGATGAACAGCCAGCGCTTGCCAAGCCGCTCGCGGAAGGCGTCGTCGTTGTCTAGCGCGCGCACTGCTCCCCAAACCAGATCGTCGAAGTCCACGCGCCCTGCGGCCTGTAGAACTTGCTCGTAGCGCTGGTAGATCTTTGCACCGAGCTCAAGGAACGGCGAAATGCCACTGTGTGCCCGAAGCAGTGCTGCGAGTTTATCTGAGCGCAAGCGCAAGTTCTTCGCGAGGCGGACCACCTCTTCGCCGAGGTCGCGCGTGGCGTCACGCCAGTGCTCGAGCGCTTCCTCGCGCTGTCGTGCGCTGAGCGAGGAGGGCAAAAAGCTCTCCCAGTAGCCGCGCTCGACGTTCATCACCCAGCTCACCGCGTCTTGGATCGTGCGCTCGCCACTGAGCTCGTCATCGAGTCGGTAGTCGTCGCTGAGCCCAGCGAGGTCTGGGCGCTCGCGCAGAATGGTGTTGGCTAAGCTGTGCAAAGTGAGCACGCGGTAGCCAACATCGGGCAAGCCCCGTGACTTGAGCCGTTCGCGGATGCGCTTGCGGATGTTATCCACGGCGCTGTTGGTGAAGGTGACCACCAGCACCTCGCTCTCTGGCGGCAGCGTGTTGGCGATTAGCTCGACGGCGAGCGCCGCTAGCGTGAATGTTTTGCCGCTGCCGGGCACGGCGTTCACTGCGAGCTTGCCGCCGCGGTAAGCAACAATGCGCGCTTGTTCGGGGCGTAAGGTTAGTGGCGTCATTTCGGCTCCAACAGCCCCCACCACTCCAGCATGGTCAACAAGTTTGGTTGATGCCGCAGCCAAACAACAGGCAGCATGAGCTGCACAATCGCCGCGGAGTAGTAAACGCCTTTTGCATCGGGAGGAATGGGGTCGTAGCGCCAGTGAGCGTCGGCTTGGTAGAACGTGGCTCGCCCGCGGTCGGCGTCCACTTGCCAGTACTCCAACACGCGCGCGGTAGCATAGCGCGCGCGCAAAGCTGCGCGCGTGGTCTCATCTACGCCGCTGTGCAGCACGTCAATGGCGAGCGGGACAGCCCCATGCACAGCATTGGCTTTGGTGATGGCGCGCTCAGCGTTGGAGAGGTAGACCACATCGGGGGTGAGCGTTTCGCCGTTGCTGCGGATCACTGCGCCGGGTCCGAGCACCGCGCCCAGCTCGTAGGCATCGACCACTGTGCTGAGCAGCGTGATCAACCAAGCGCGCTGTTTGGCTCGCAGCACAGCGAACGGGTTAGGCGTCATGGGCTACAGCGGTGCGCAGTGTAGCGCAGCTAGACCAAGCCGTGCATGCGCATCGCCTGCACGCGCGCCAGTGCGGCTGCGCGTATCTGATCGGCGAAATCCATGCGTCGTGATGCGTAGATCACGGCGTGCGAGGCAATCACTAAAGCGCCAACCCCTTCTTGGGTTTTGCCCCAACGAGCGAGCGCAGCGTAGTCCATCTCTGCTGCGTCTGTGCGAATGAGCAAGACGCTTTCAGGCGCATCAGGGCGCGCCGCGCGCAGCCACGCCTCTTCGGCATGGGAGGTAGCAAACCCGACAGCTGCCTCAGCGCCGTCTATAAGCTTTGCACGTGCTTGTGCCAGCTCTGAGGTGGTCTCGCACCAGAAGAAGATGCCCTTGTCGCGTGCGCCCAGAAAAGGCGTCAGCGCTGTCGGCGCAACGCATGCGGCAAGTGTCGCAGCGTCGGCGCGGAATGCTTCGAAGGCAGCGCGCGCGTGTGCGTAGGCATCGTGCTCGGCTCCTGCGAAGGCGCTGTCGAAGATCAGCACAGCTTCCGAGGGCACAAGTCGCACAATGCGCTCTAGCGCGACTACACCAGCAGCGCCCTCGGCAAGGTAGAACGCTGGGTTCACTACGTAGGCGCAGGCGAGATCGGCAGTCGCCTCGATGACGGCGCGCGCGAAGGGCAACATTGGCTCGTCGTAGGGCTGGATAGGCAGCGGCGTGTTTGCCGTCAGGATGTCCAGCGCGATCCCAAGCCAAGATCGGCGCGTCTGCTGGGCACAGTGCAATTTCTCCAGAAAGGGCTTCATTGCGGCACACCTGATTGTAAAAAGCGGTGTGGGCGATCGCCGCATACAATCATCAGTTGCATTCCCGCACAAAGGAGAGATCATGAAGATCGCCGTTATTGGAGGCACTGGGAAAGAAGGTTCTGGGCTGGCGCTGCGTTGGGCGCACGCAGGTCATGAGGTGATCATCGGTTCGCGCGATCCCGATAAGGCGAAGCGCGCAGCTGAGGAGCTTAACCAGACGCTGGGTCAAGTGCGCGTGTACGGCATGGATAACCTAAGCGCAGCGCAAGCCGCCGAGGTAGTAGTGCTGAGCGTGCCCTACGCAGCGCACCTTGAGACGCTGCAAGCCATGCGCCCAGCGCTGAGTGGCAAGGTGCTCGTGGACGTCACTGTGCCGCTCAACGCTCAGGACATCACGCGCGTGTATGTGCCGCCTGCTGGTTCTGCAGCAAAGGAGGCGCAGGTAGCAGTGCCCGAGGCGCGCGTGGTGGCAGCCTTTCAGAACATCTCCGCAACGCACTTGAAAAAGCTGGATGCCGTGATCGAATGCGACGTGTTAGTGTGTGCCGATGACGAGGAGGCGCGGCGCGTGGGGATGCAACTCGTGCAGGATGCAGGGATGAAGGCATGGGACGCAGGACCGCTGGATAACGCGGTAGTCGTTGAGGGATTAACGCCGATCTTGCTTGGCATCAACAAGCGTCACAAGGTCAAAGGCGCGGGCATTCGCATCACTGGCGCTTGAGCATGCATGCTTGCGCTGCATCCACTCATCGGGCTGCCTCTAGTGCAAGCGGGCGATGACCTTGCGGCGTTGCTCGCGGAGTCGTTGCGCGCCTTCGATCCACGAGAAGGCGACGTGCTCGTCGTCGCCTCGAAGATCATCGCCAAGGCAGAAGGGCGCTTCGTGGACTTGCGCGATGTGGTGCCTTCGGAGGAAGCGCATGCCCTTGCAGCGCGCACGCAAAAAGACCCGCGGCTGGTGGAGGTGATCTTGCGCGAGTCACAGGCAGTGGTGCGCGCAGCGCCGGGGGTGCTGATCACGCGTCATCGCTTAGGCTTCGTCTCAGCCAATGCTGCGGTGGATCACTCCAACGTGAGCGCGGATGAGCACATCGTTCTGCTGTTGCCGCGCGATCCGGACGCGAGCGCGCGCGCGTTGCGCGCAGCGCTCCATGATCGCCTCGGGGTTTGGCTCGGCGTAGTGATTGCGGACAGCCACGGTCGCCCTCATCGCCTTGGCACTGTGGGGGTTGCTGTGGGCGTTGCAGGATTGCCCGGCGTGGAGGATTGGCGCGGCCGGGCAGATCTTTTCGGCTACCGCCTGCAGCACACAGAGATCGGCTTCGCCGACATGGTCGCAAGCGCGGCAACGCTTGTCATGGGGCAAGCAGCAGAGGGTGTGCCCGCTGTGCTGGTGCGCGGCTTGAAGTTCACGCCGCGCGAGGGCAGTGCAGCAGAAATCATCCGACCGCCAGCGCTTGACCTTTTCCCCTGACGCTCTTAGGACCAGCGCTGGTGATGCACGTGGGTGATCGCCACAGCAAGCGCGTCTGCGGCATCGTCGGGACGTGGAAGAGTTGGCAGCCTGAGCAGCAACTGCACCATGCGCTGCATCTGCTGCTTATCGGCTTGACCGTAACCAGAGACCGTCTGTTTTACCTGCAGGGGTGTGTATTCGGCAATGCTCAAGCCCGCTTGGTGCAAGGTGAGCAAGACCACGCCGCGCGCTTGTCCCACGCTCATCGCCGTGCGCGCATTGGTAGCGAAGAACAGCGACTCGATCGCAGCTGCGTTGGGCTGCCATTTGGCGATCAGCGTGCGCAGTTGATCGTGCAGCGCTGCTAGCCGTTGTGGAAGCGTGAATCCTTTCGGCGTCTCGATGATGCCGTAGGCGAGCGCGTCCAAGCTGCCGTCGCGCTGCTCACGCACAATGCCGTAGCCAGTGGTCGCTAAACCCGGGTCAACACCTA
>JANWUW010000030.1 GCA_025057935.1 Thermoflexales bacterium | reverse complement strand
GATCTGCTGGCCTATGCACTGAGCGGCTGGTCGGCGATGCACATGCACTACTACACGGCAGCCACGCTCATCGCGCTGAACGTGTTTTGGCTCTTGCGCACCATGAGCGCGCGCTTCAGCCGCCAGCCTGTTCGCCTTTCGACTCCAGCGTGGTTAGTTGCTCAGCTTGGCGTTGCGCTTGCATACGCGCCTTGGGTTTGGGTTGCGCGCGAGGCGATCACTGCGTACGCCGGCAACGCTGACTTCTTCGAGCTGCTTTCCGCGCTGCTGCGCAGCCTAGGGACATTGGTTGCGGGCAACCGCGTATACGCGAACGTAAGCGCTTATGCCACAGTGGGCGCGGTGACGCTAGCGGTCGGCGTCGCGGCGCTGCTCGCAGCGCGGCGCTACACTGCCCTCGCCTTTCTTTTGCTGTATCTCGGTCTGCCCGTCGCGATGGTGTTCGCTGCCGCCACCGCTCGACCGATCTTCCGCGAACGCTACTTCATCCCTGCGTTGACTGGCTTTCATCTCGTTGTGGGCGGCGGCATCGGCATGTTGTGGCAAACCCGCGCCTTTTGGGGGCGCATTGCAGCCATCGGCGTGACACTGCCCGTCGGCGCAGCCACGCTCATCGCAGCTCGCGACTACTTCAATCACTGGAACAGCCTTGGACCTGATTGGCGCACGCTCATTCGGTACGTGGATCAATTCAGCAACGCAGTGCCCGCCGAGCGCCTGCGCATCGTGCTCAACTTCCCCGACCCCGCTTTTCGGTACTACTACCGCGGACCTGCGCGCTTCATGGTGATGCCGTATCGCGTCGCGGACTACGCCAGCGCTAAGGAGCAGGTGGACGAAATGGTGAGGGAAGACGTAGCGCGCGTCATCTTCCAAGATGTGACTTCTTTCTGGGACGGCGACCGCGTCGCCACGAGGGCGCTCGGCACAGCGTTTACGCAGATCGAGGAGCGCTTCACGGGGCGTTGGATTCTCAAAATCTTCGGGCGGCGCACTCCGAAAGAATTGCACCCTCTCAACGTAACCTTCGACGGGCGCATCACGCTGCGCGCAGGCGCTTTGTTCTTAGACCCGAGCGGCGAGTTTGTAGAAGTGGCGCTGCAATGGTCGGGAGCGCCTAATGCGCTGCGGGGCAGCGAGAAGACGTACGTCCACTTTGCGCCCGCTGGTCGCACTGATGTCGCCCTCATGCAACACGATCTGTTCTTCGCGCCTGAGTGGTTCGATGGGCGCGTGCAACTGCTGAGCTTCCGCTTGGTTGACGTGCCGCCAGGTGAGTACGGAGTGCGCGTCGGCGTATATGACCCCGCGCAGCCAAGCGCGCCGCGCTTGAAGCTAGCAGATGGCGCAGATGGGGTGTGGGTGGGCACGTTCCGCTGGCGCTAGGCGAGGATGTTCCTCACGCAGCCGTAAGCTGGGGCTGATAGCATTGTTGGCGTGATGCATTTGCCAGAGGAAATGGAGCACATCCGCCCTTCCGAGATCACGCCCGAGCACGTTTACTTCTCGCGGCGGCGGCTGCTGCGCCTAGGCGCAGCAGCGCTTGGCAGCGCCTTGCTCTCCGCGTGCACCCCCTCGCCCAATGCGCAGGACGCAACGCCAGCAGTGCCCAGGCTTGACAAACGCGACGAATTCGGCGACCCAGTGAATCGCTGGGAAGAGATCACGAACTACAACAACTTTTACGAGTTCAGCGTTGACAAGGAAGCCGTGGCGCGCTTGGCGCAGCACTTCAAGACCACGCCATGGACGATCACGGTAAGT
>JANWUW010000013.1 GCA_025057935.1 Thermoflexales bacterium | reverse complement strand
AGCAGGTGTATGCGCAGCTCACGGCGCCCGAGGTGCCACTGCATCCTCAACTGCGTGCTAACTTGATGCGCATGGCGCGCGAAGATTGGCTCGGCGGCTATGCTTCGCTGGATGGCGTGCGCGCGATCTTGCGGCGCATCGCTGCGCGGATGAGCCGCCCCGTGCCGCTCGCTGAGGGCGTCGCCGTGCTGTGCGCGCACTACGAGGAGCTGCGTGCTGATTTTCATGCCTTCTTCCCCGAGCTGCGCGCGCATGTGCACAACTGGCAAAATCATCAGCGCGCTGCTGCTCGACATGCGGAGGGTGAACATGCGACAACCCAGCTTTAACATCGGCATCGAGGAAGAGTATCAAATCATTGACCCCGAAACACGAGAGCTGCGTTCTTACATCACGCAGTTCCTCGAGGATCAAACCACGATGAAGCTCCTCGAGCTGGAGCTGAAGCCAGAGTTGCACCAGTCCATCGTCGAGGTTGGGACGAAGGTGTGCAACACCGCGGCAGAGGCGCGTGAGGAGCTAGTGCGCATTCGGCGCGGCGTGATCGCACTTGCGCACAAGAACGGCTTGCGCATTGCCTCGGCGGGCACGCACCCTTTCTCGCATTGGCGCGATCAGCCGATCACGCCCCTCGAGCGCTACATCGGCGTGCGCAACGACATGGCGCAGCTCGCTCAGCAGCTCCTGATCTTCGGCACACACGTGCACATCGGCATCGAAGACCCGGAGTTCATGATTGACTGCATGAAGGTGGCGCGCTACTTCGTGCCTCACGTGCTTTGCCTAAGCACAAGCTCGCCGTTCTGGCTGGGGCAGGATACAGGGCTGAAGAGCTACCGCACCATGATCTTCAGCAACTTCCCGCGCACGGGCATCCCGCCGATCTTCAACAGCCGCGCCGATTTCGATCAGTTCGTGAGCATCCTCGTGCGCACAAACTGCATTCCAGACGGCACCAAGATTTGGTGGGACATCCGACCCAATCACAAGTATCCGACGCTCGAGTTCCGCGTGTGCGACGCTTGCACGCGTGTGGACGAGGCGATCTGCGTGGCAGCGATCTTCCAAGCGATTTGCTTCAAGCTCTGGAAGATGCGCCGCGACAACATCACCTTCCGCGTGTACCCCACTGAGCTGATTAACGAGAACAAATGGCGCGCCGTGCGCTACGGGTTGGACGGCAAGTTGCTTGACCTCGGCAAACAAGAGGAAAAACCCGCGCGCGAGCTGATTCGCGAGCTGATCGAGTGGTTCATCGGTGATGTGGTGGACGAGCTAGGCAGCCGCAAGGAGGTTGAGTACGCCTACCGCATTCTGGAAGAGGGCAGCAGCGCTGACCGCCAGCTCGCCACTTACTACCGCACCGGCGACCTTAAAGCCGTCGTTGACCAGCTTGTGCGCGAAACTGAAGAGGGTGTTGTGTAGCGCACTTTAAGAAGTCGGATAGGTGGCGATGCGGCGCTCTGCCGCGCGTCGGCTGAGGCGCTCCAGGCGTGTGCTCACCTCAGCACGCACACGCGCCAAGTCGATGGTGAGCAACCGACCGCGGTGCATGAGCAATTGCCCATCGCAGATCACCGTGTCCACGTCGCTGGATTGCGCCGAGTAAACCAAGTTGGCGATTGGATCGTGCACAGGGAACAAGCGGGCGCTATCCTGACGCAATAGGACAATGTCGGCGAGTTTGCCAACAGCGAGCTCGCCGAGATCCGCGGCGCGCAGCGCCGCAGCGCTGCCGCGAAAGGTGATGTCCAGCACTGTCTGCAGCGGCATGACGGTGGAATCCTTCGCGGCTTGCTTCTGGTCTAGCGCGAGCAGTCGCATTTGCTCCAGCATGTCGAGCGTGTTGCTGCTCACCGCGCCGTCAGTGCCGATACCGACAACGAGACCTGCCTCGAGAAAAGCGCGCACGGGCGCTGTGCCCATCGCTAGCTTCAGATAGGTCTTCGGGCATTGCGCGATGGCGACATCGTGATCGCGCAGCAGCGCGATGTCCTCTGCGGTGAGCGCGATGCCATGAGCGAGCAGCGTCGGCACCTCGAACACGCCAGCGCGCGCTAGCATCGCTGGCGGCGTCACGCCGTAGCGCTTAAGGCTCAACACCACTTGATCGGGCGTCTCGCTGCAGTGGATGTGGATGCCGATGCCGAGCGCCTTTGCGTGCTCGACTGTTTTGCGGAGAAACAGCTCATCGCACAAGTAAGGCGAATGGGGTGCCATCCATGTGGTGATGCGTCCGTTGGCGCCGTTCTGCCAGCGCGCAGCGAACTCAGCGGTCTGCTTCAGCTTGGCTTCGCCCTCGTGTCCGAACACTGCCCAGCCGATGTGTGCGCGCACGCCGCTCTCAGCGACTGCCTGAGCAATGGCATCGCAGAAAAAGTAGTGATCGGCGAAAGTGGTAACGCCGCTTTGGATCATCTCTGCGATAGCGAGCAGCGTCCCCCAGTAGATGTCGTCTGGTTCTTCGTTGCTTTCGAGGGGCCAAATGTAGTCGTTGAACCATGACTCGATGGGCACGTCTTCGGCTAACCCGCGGAAGAGCACCATCGCCGCATGGGTGTGCGTGTTGATCAGGCCTGGGATCGCCAACATGCCCTCAGCGTGGATGCAGGCTTCGCTCGCTGTTGGCTCGATCTGTCCTGTGGGGAGGATCGCAGCAATGCGGTTGCCGCGCACAGCGATGTCGTGATCAGGGCGCACCACATAGCGCTCGCCGTCGCGCACCAACACATCGCATCCGGCGATGAGCAAACTAAACGTCTTCATCGCAGATCGCCTCTGTCGCATTGTATTCGCTGGGAGAGCAAACAGGACGCAAACCTGCTTCGACAAAAGCTGGGCAAACACTGCGCAGAACTGTCAGGTGATCACCAACCAAAGGTTGTTTGCCCAAAGATCACCAAGCGACTTGTGCGAGATGTCACGTGACGAAAGATGAGAGAAAGCTAAAATCGCCAGCGTTGTAAGAGGAGAAAGAGCTACCCATGAGCATGCTGCCGCCTGTTACCGAAGATGCGCGCTTGATCAAAGCGCTCTATGACCTCGTGTTCTGGCTTGCGGTAGGCGTGTTTGTGCTTGTCGAGGGGTTGCTCATTTACTCGGTAATTCGGTTTCGTCGTCGCCGCGCGGACGAGTTGCCGCTGCAAGTGCACGGCAACCGCACGCTGGAGCTGATCTGGACTATTGTGCCCTCGGTGCTGATCGCCATAGTGTTTGGGCTGGCAGTGGACACCATGACGCGCATGACTGCGCGCGGTACGCTGGCGAACCCTGTGGCGCATGTGCACGCTATCGGCGACCAACAGGCACGCCGCAGAGTGGAAGCGGCTCAGCCTGTGGACATGGTGATTGAGGTCATTGGTCGCCAGTGGGTCTGGCAATATCGCTATCCAGGCGGCGACGTGATCACCACCGAGGAGCTCGTTGTGCCGGCAAACAAGAACATCCGCCTCGACATGACCGCCGCAGACGTGATCCATGCTTGGTGGATGCCTCAGCTCGGTCCGATGATCTACGTCAACCCAGGCGAGATGTCCTATGTGTGGTTCAACGTGCCGCCTGGGGAGTACGTTGGGCAGTGCAACGTGTACTGCGGCGTGGCGCATGCCAACATGATTGCGCGCGTTCGCGCCTTGCCCCAAGCGGAGTTCGACGAGTGGTTTGCTCAGCAGTCTGCGGCGGCCTCAGTGGCTGTGGAGCCAGGCGATCCCGAGCGCGGGCGCAATTACTTCATGAACAGCGCCTGCGTCGCCTGTCACTACATCGAAGGCACCAAGGCGCAGGGCAAGGTGGCGCCGCGCGACCTGACGCGGTTCGCCACTTACCCCACCATCGCCCAGGTGGATGGGCTTGAAAACAACGCTGAGAACTTGCGCCGCTGGTTGAAGGACCCACAATCCCTCAAGCCTGGTACCGCGATGCCCAATCTCAACCTGAAAGCGCAGGACGTTGAGGATTTGGTGGCTTACCTGCTCACATTGCGATGAATCCAGCACGAACCCAGATTGCATCTAACTCTTGTTGAAAGCGGAGAGAACCCATGGCGAGCATTAGCATCCCTGTTCCTTGGCGCGCCCGTGCGAAGAGCGGCTTACTAGGCTGGCTCGCAACGGTGGACCACAAGAAGATCGGCCTGATGTACATGGTGATGGCGTTCAGCTTCTTCATCGGGTCGGGCATCCTCGGGCTGCTCATTCGCGTGCAGTTGGCGGCGCCTAACCAGACTTTCCTCGACCCGCAAACCTACAACCAAGTCTTCACCATGCACGGCACGGGGATGATCTTCTTGTTCACCATCCCCATGGTGGTGGGCGGTTTTGGCAACTACTTCTTGCCGCTGATGATTGGCGCGCGCGATGTTGCCTTTCCGCGCCTGAACGCCTTCAGCTTTTGGATCACACTTGGCGGCGGTTTGGTGATGGCGATGGCGTTCGTGCTCGGCGCGCGTTCAGATGCGTCGTGGATCGCCTATGTGCCTTACTCGAACAAGCAGTACTCGCCAACGCTCGGGATGGATATTTGGCTGATCGGCTTGATCCTGACTGGCGTTGGCAGCACGCTGGGCGCGGTGAACTTCCTCGTCACGGTCTACACCATGCGCGCGCCTGGCATGACCACTTGGCGCATCCCGATGTTTGTTTGGGCGATGGTCACCACAGCAGCGATGGTGCTGCTGGCGACGCCTGTGCTCACCGCCGCGCTGCTCATGCTGGTCGCCGACCGCAACTTCTCCACGCAGTTCTTCACGGCGAACAACGCGCGCCTCTGGCAGCATATGTTCTGGTTCTATTCGCACCCAGCGGTGTACATCATGATCCTGCCAGTCATGGGGATCGTGTCGGAGATTCTGCCCGTCTTCTCGCGCAAGCCGCTGTTCGGCGCAAAGGCAGTGGTGATCAGCACCATCCTGATCGGCATCCTCGGCTTCACCACGTGGGTGCACCACATGTTTGTCAGCGGCGTGGACCCAGTGATCGAGCGCTTCTTCATGTTCACCACGATGGTGATCGCTGTACCCACTGGCGTCAAGGTCTTCAACTGGCTTGCCACCATGTGGGGTGGATCGATAGACCTCAAGACGCCAATGCTGATGGCGATCGGCTTCTTGGCGATGTTCGTGATCGGCGGCTTGAGCGGCGTGATCCAAGCGTTGGTGCCGGTGAACCAATACGTGCACAACTCCTACTGGGTGGTCGCGCACTTCCACTATGTGCTCTTCGGCGGCGCAGTGTTTGGCATCTTCGCAGGGCTGTATTACTGGGTGCCGAAGATGCTGGGGCGGATGTTCGATGAGCGCCTCGGCAAGCTGCACTTTGTGCTGATGTTCATCGGCTTCAACCTGACGTTTTTCCCCATGCACATCTTGGGCTTGATGGGCATGCCGCGCCGCATCGCCACATACATGGCTGGGCGCGGTTGGGAGACGGGCAACTTGATCGCCACCATTGGCGCCTTCATCATCGCCCTTTCGTTGTTGGTGTTCTTTGTCAACGTGATCAAGCTGCGCCATGCGCCGAAAGCCGGCAACGATCCTTGGGAAGGGAACACGTTGGAGTGGACGATCCCATCGCCGCCGCCTGAATACAACTTCCGCCACATCCCGGTTGTGGAGAGCGATCGACCGGCGTATGACGAGCGCATGCGCGCGTTGCCGCACTAGTTAGATGTCGTCGCGTGACTTGCGCAGGTTAACGCTGCTTGCGGTTGGCATGGGGTTTGCCATGCTGACCGCAGGCAGCGTTGTGCGCCTTTCGGGAGACGGAGCAGCATGCCCTGATTGGCCGCTGTGTTACAACAGCGTGCTGCCGTGGGGCAACGCGAAGGCGCTTGCTGAGACAGCACATCGCGCGCTAGCGGCGCTAGTGCTCAGCCTCGTCGCGTGGCTTGCGATCAAAGCGTGGCGCGCCGAACGTGCCCACGCGGCAACGCGCGCACTAGTGAGTGCGCTGATCCTGTTCGCGGCGCAGGTCGGCATCGGCGCTGTGGTTTCGCTCGACGCAGCAAACGCCACATGGGCAGTGCTGCACTTGCTGGCAGGACCGCTCGCGTTGGGCTTGTTGCTTCGCGGAGCGTTGCTGCTGCACCTCCCAGATGCCTCGGCTGATGATGCTTCTGCTGCCGCGCGAGCGTTTCGTCGTGCGCTGCGCGCCTTGGTCGTGAGCCTATTCGTGTTCTTGTCGCTTGGCGCCGTGGTTGCCGTCAACGGTGCCGAGTTGGCATGCGGCAATGCGCTGCCGCTGTGCAATGGCGGTCTGTTGCCGAACGGCGGGCGGCTGACGTTTGTGCAGTGGCTGCACCGCGTCTCTGTGTTGGGCGTGCTGTTGATGCTGGGGCGTGTGCTGCGCGTTGTGCTGCGGCGCGATGTGACGCTCCCGCGTGCGCTGCGCTGGTCGCTTTATGCGCTCTTAGCCGCTTTTCTGGCGCAGGCATTGTTCGGCGCGGCGATGATCCGCTCGAACCGCGCTGCGCTCTTTGCTGCGCTTCACAACGTGAGCGGCTATCTCGTGTGGCTGCTCGCGGTCGCGGGGATGACGTTGGGGCAGTGCCTGCCGCTGCATGTGCCGCAGCGTCCCGCGCGTCCGCAGCCGGCTTGGGTGATGACAGTGCGCGACTACCTCATGCTTACTAAGCCGAAAGTGGTCTCTCTGCTGCTGTTCACCACGCTGGCTGGGATGTTTTTGACCCCCGCAGGTCCGCCTCCCTGGTACTTAGTGGTGTGGACGATGCTGGGAGGCTACTTAATGGCTGGCGGCGCCAACGCGATCAACATGGCATACGACGCGGACATTGACCGCGTGATGAGCCGCACTGCTTGGCGTCCCACGGTGGCAGGGCGGATCCCGCCATGGCATGCCTATGCGTTTGGCTTTGTGCTGATGGCGCTTGCATTGGCGATCTTTGTGCTGTTCGTCAACGTGCTGACAGCCGCCTTAGCGCTGATCGGTTTCCTCTACTACACCGTCGTTTACACGCGCTGGTTGAAGCGCAGCACATGGCAGAACATCGTGATCGGCGGTGGCGCCGGCGCGATCCCGCCGCTGATCGGCTGGGCGGCTGCGAGCAGCCAATTGAGCGCTCCCGCGTTCTTGTTGTTCGCGCTTGTGTTTTACTGGACACCGCCGCACTTTTGGGCGCTGGCGCTGTTGAAGCAGCGCGAGTACGCGCTTGCGGGCGTGCCGATGCTGCCAGTGGTGGCTGGGGAGAAGGAAACAGCGCGGCAAATGCTTTGGTATGCCCTAGGCACAGTTGCGATCTCACTGATGCTCACGCCGTTGGGTGTTGCAGGTGAGGTGTATTTGGTGAGCGCGCTGGCGTTGGGCGCATGGTTGCTCGCGCTCACTTGGCGCCTGAATCAGACGCTCGACCGCGCCACCGCTCTGCAGCTTTACCTGTATTCGCTGTTCTATCTTTTTGCCTTATTCGGCGCGATGGTCACCGACCGCGCGCTACGTTGGCTAACGCTTTGACGATGATCTCTGTGAAGGCTGAAAAGCGGCGAAAATACTTGGCAGCCGTAGCTGCCTTTGTGCTTCTTGCAACAGGCATGGTGCTTGCCGGCGTCTGGGTGCTCATTTACATGCCGCGTTGAAGCAGCGCATTGACTTGGCACGGAGGTAGAGAAGATGGAGACAAAACCTCATGCTCTGCGAGAGCATCACGAGGATGACGAACCCCACATGCCAGAGCCGAGCCTATCGCCGATCATCCTTGCTGCAGGGATGACGGCGCTGGGTTTCGGCATCGTGCTGCACCCGCTGCTAATTGTGCTGGGTGCGATTGGCACATTGGTCGGGCTTGGCACGTGGCTTTACGACGAGATTCGGCGCGCTCCCGAGGGTGAAGACGAAGCAACAGAAGAGGCACCTCAAGCGTAGACACTAAACCTGAGGAGCCATGGCAGTGATCCACGTTCCCGAGGCGCGCCGCGTGATGCGCAGCCGCGAGCGCAAGCAGGCGATAGGGCTGCTGGGGGTGAGATTGTTCATCCTCTCCGAGTCCATGTTCTTCTTCGGCTTGTTCATGGCGTGGTTTTACCTGCGCGTGACGAGTGGTGGTGCGTGGCCACCGCCAGGCGCGCAACCACCGCCCTTTGCATTAGCCGCACTGAACACAGGCATCGCACTGGCGAGCGCAGGTGCGGTTGTGCTTGGGGAGCGCGCTATCGCGCGCGATCAGCGCCGGCGGCTGTTGTTGTGGAGCACTGTGGCTGCCGTGCTGGGCGTGATCTTCCTCTCAGTGCAGGCGGTGGAGTTCACGGAGCTGGCGCAGCTTGCTCGGCAAAGCGCCTATGGCTCGCTGTTCACCTTTTTGTTGCTCTTTCACGCGCTGCGCGTGTTCGCAGGTGTAGCGCTGCTGGCTGT
>JANWUW010000074.1 GCA_025057935.1 Thermoflexales bacterium | reverse complement strand
GCTGGGGATGACCCTGTCTTGCAGCGACGGATCGCTGAAGCGGCGTGGGAAGTTAGAGAGTGCCCAAACCCAAATACTTGCGTAGTCTCGCGGATAGCTCTTATAACCCAGATGCGCTTGCTCGAACAGCTGCCGCCGATTCCAGCATTGCACAAACAACGCAACCAACCGCTGCAGCGCTTCCACACACCGCGTCCGTCAGCCTAAGCGGGCTAGAAAGTGCCGCAACTCAGCACGCCCAGCTTCAACCGAATCGGTCTGCGACTTGCCCAGCGCAACCAGATGCCACCCGCCACGGTAGTCCAAAGCGGCATACCCGCTGAAGCCGTCGGTGCAATACTGAAATGCCCGTGGCGCTTGACCCACCGCCGCCTGTAACACCGCTTCATCGCGGGATAGGGCTGCCTGCCAGCTCTTGACGCAGCGCCTCTGGCGCTCGACCTGCGTGACGAGATAGACGCGTTTTTTCTCCCGACGAATGTGAACAGCTCATCATCGCCGAGACCACTAAGGGTAAGCAAAGGCGCGCCCGCAAGGGCATGACCAACGCCAGCGTGCTGCCGTTTGGCTACAAGCAGGCTGAGGACGAGCAGCCTGTGCTCAGCGAGGACGCGCCGATTGTGCGCGAGATGTTCGAGTGCTACGCCATGGGTGCGCACACCGATTGCTGAGTGGCTGAACGGCTTGGGCAAGACCATCAACGGCGATTGGGCTAGGTGCCTCTTCTCGCGCGATACTGTGCGCGTGACGCTGACCAACCCATTCCACGCGGGCCGAACGGACGCGAGAACGCGCGGTGGGAGCGGACGCAGAATGGCAGGCGCGCAACCAAGCTTATTCCAGGACACCACGATCCGAGTCATCTCCCGCGAGCTACAAGAGTGTTGTCAATTCGCAGGATCCACCGAAGCGCGGCTGGACGCCCTGCAGCAAGAGGCCGGGTGTATCTGTTATCGCGCTTGGCGCAGTGCGCGCACTGTAGTGGATTGCTGCAGGCGACTCGGGCTAGCGCGAGGAAGGCTATCGCTGCACGGCGTGCGAGTTCGGGGTTACCCTGGTCAAGTCCAGCGGACGCCTGTTCCCAAGACGAGTACTGCTCGACCTTAGCGCAATCATGCATGGCGCAGCTCGAATACGGGGAGCGAGAGAGCTTGCAGCGGAGACTAGCTGCAAGCTTGAGCGACTGGAAGGCGAGCTGAGGCGATTGGTGTATCGGGTAGGCACGGTTGACGACGAGTGCTTTGATTGCAAGGGAGCGCGCATCAACGCTGAGCTGACGGCTACGGAAGTGCAGGAGCAGCCGTTCAGCCCTCAGGCAGCGGGCAATCGTGGCAACGCGCGTCTGGAGGCGAGCAAGCGAGATTGTGCGCGCATTGCTTAATCGCGTAGAGATTGACCTTGATTGGTGGCAATCGGTCGGCTTTGGTTTGCAAGAAGAATACCGCTCGTTGTTCCGAGCGGTATTCGCTAATTTCGGAAGCGACGGGATTCGAACCCGCGATCTCTGCCTTGACAGGGCAGCGTGTTAGGCCTCTACACCACGCCTCCAGTGAGCGGCAAAAAGTATAGCACAACTTTACCTCAACTTGCTCAGTGCTTTGCTTGCGCGGTCTCCAAGATCATCGCCTCCAGTGCTACGCGACGTCGTTGCCATTGCCCCTCTAGGGCGAACACGATCATCGCTGACCACACAAACGCGAAGCCCACGAAGCGCTGCACAGTGAGCGGTTCGCCGTATGCCAGCACCCCTAGTAAGAACTGAAGGGTCGGCCCAATGTACTGCAACATTCCCAAGGTGGAGAGCGGAATGTGCCGCGCGCCCGCGGCGAAGAGCAAGAGCGGCATCGCGGTCACAGGTCCAGCCGCTAGGAGCAGCAGTGTAATCTGCCATCCCTCTCGGATGAATGCTCCGTTGCCATTCAGCGTCTGTGCGAGCAAAAAAGCGAGCGCCAGCGGTGCAGCCAGCGCCGTTTCTAAAGTAAGCCCTAGTAGTGAGTCCAGCACAGCACGTTTGCGTAGCAATCCATACACGCCAAAAGTGAGCGCGAGTGCAAGACCGACCACCGGAAACTGGCCGTAGACAATGCCGAGATAGCCAACACCAACACCACCAAGCGCGAACGCTACCCACTGCCCAAGACGCAGACGCTCATGCAGCACCACGACGCCTAACCCAGCGTTGATCAGCGGCGTGATGAAGTAGCCGAGGCTGCCTTCGACCACGCGCGCCGTGTTCACAGCCCAGATGTAGATCAGCCAGTTCGCAGCCAGCGTAGCGGCGCTCAACGCGAACCACACAAGCGTGCTGCGTTGCCTTACTGCTGCCCACAGCTCACCCCAGCGCGCGCTTGCCGTCACAAGCGCTGCGCAGAACGTCAACGCCCACACTACACGGTGCGCCAAGATCTCCAGCGGCGAAAGCGCGCCGAGCTGCTTCAAGTAAACTGGCAGAAATCCCCAGAGCACGTAAGCGCCAGCCGCAAGCGTTAAGCCTTTGGTTGAAAGGTGCGCATGTGAGTGTGTCAGGATTTATGCGCGCAGCAGATGGGTGTCCACATGCTCAAGCGAGGCAGCGTGGCTGAGTGCGAAGCAATGACGCCGAGCGCAGAGCACGCGATTGCGAAGGTGGGACATGTTGGGCGCCGCTGCTTTCTGAGGAGAGCTCACCTCGAAGGAACACACGCGCAATTCTACTGTTTGACGGTGCGCGAGGCAAGCGCGATCGGAATTGTCACTGTGTCGCCGATGATGTTGCCGTTGGAGTCCGTCAGAGGGATACGCTCGATCGCAGGGTAGGTGTAAGCGCCGAGGTGAAGAGCAGAGTTCCCGACGAGAGGCGGCAGCGGAAGGATAAAAGACACGAGCAGAACGTCGCCCGGTCGCCATTGCGAAGGATGCACTGCAGCCACGTCATGCTGCGCGACGCGCTGGTTGCCGACGTAGAGATGCGCAAACCAGTGCACGTCTTCTTCCTGGGGCGCGTTGAAGATGCGCACGTAAGCGTCGAGGTGCAGCGTCGTCGTGCTCGTGTGCGCGCGGTATCCCAGCAGCCCGAAGCCGCGTGCCCATTGCGCCGGCAGCGGTTGCAAGTCAGTAGGCAGGCTCAAGGTGGATGCGCGCACGTAGTGGTAGGCGCGCGGATTGCTTAAAGCCAGTGGGTAGGCTTGTGTGTGCTGCACGGCGTAATGACGCGCAGCGCGTGGAACAGCATCTTCTACCTCAGGCGCGAGAAGGTACGCTACTGGCCCGTCCTCGCGCAGGACCAACCCCTCACGCGAATTGGCGAAGCGTCGCGGCAAATCTGCCAGCAGCACATCGAGCACAGTGGCTGATCCTTCCACGTTCGGGTCAACGCCGGGCGTGAGGATGAGCACTTCGCGGATATGCCCTTGGCGAAGGTCGTCTCGCACCGCTTGGCTTGCCTCGAGCGCAGCGCGCACGGGCGGACCGTATCCGCCGGGGTAGGTGACATGCGTCCCGATGAAGTGGGTGAACTGCAGGGTGAGCGCGAGGTGATAAGCCGTCAGTGCTGCGACGGCGTTGATCAGCAGGGTGCGAGCTGCGTGGTGAGGCTGCGCGAGCTGCCACACCAATGCCATGAGCATGAACGGCGCTGGATAGGTGAGCAACAGGTAGTGCATTTGCACTGGTTGAGTGTGGCATGCTTGGAGCAGGATCGGCGATGCCCACCACGCCAGCAGCACAAGCGCTGTGCTGCGCAGCGCTGGCTGGCGCCATGCTAGCCAAAGCGCTGCAAGCACGCCTAAGCCAAGCCAGAGTTGTTGCACGTCGTCTGCGAGGCGCAACGCCCACAGCGGCTGCGCTTGCCAAAGCGCGAACGCTGGACCGGTGAGGTCGCTCAGGTGCGCGCCTCCGCTGAGCCACAAGGCGCGTTGCAGCGCGTCGAGCGAGCACTGCGCCGTCTCTCGACTTGCGCTGAGCAGCGCCTGCATGTTCGGCGACCCAAGGCGGGCATCATGCAACGCATACGCCGTGCTGAGCGCAACTAGCGGAACGCCGCCCACCAAGATGGGCGCGAGGCGCAGCGTGCGCCAACGCATGACCAGCGCAGCGCCAACCGCAGGCAGCGCAAACGCGCCTGACCAGTGCGCACCAAGCGTGAGCACCAAGCCCCAGCCCACCAACGCCCATCCCCAACTGTTGCGGCGGCTCGCCACTTCGAGCAAGCCCCATACCCCCAAGGCGCTGCCCAATGGTAAGACCACGATTCCTGTTTTGCGTGCCATCTGCACTGCCCACGGCGCGACCGCGAAGAGCAACGCGGCGATCAGCGCTGCGCCGCGCCCGATGTGTCGTCGCGCCATCCACCACGTCATGCCGACTGCAGCAACGTCGAGCGTCACCCGCCAGACAAACGCAGCGAGCCATGCGCGCGTGAACGCGTAGGGCAGCGCCATCGCGTAGAGGTAAGCTGGCGGATGGTTTACGACGCTGCCGCTGAAAGGAGCCAGCCCAAACCAATGTCCTTCAGCAATGCCGCGCGCCAAGCGCAGGGCAATAGCCTCGTCGAAGCGCATGTCCACCAGCGCCGGCTGGTATAGCCGCAGCGCTGCCGCTAGCCCAAGGATGAGCAGCGCTGCCCCCCACTCGGCAGCAAGCTGAGCGTTTGCTGTGGAGCGCGACTCTGACATCGTTTTAACCTTAACTTCCCATAATCCCGCACCGAGTTCCGAGCAGATTCGGAGGGTCGGCTCGGAAGGGTTTGCGAGAGTAGGCAAAGATGTTGCGGTTTGATCGTTTTACGGAGCGCGCGCAAGACGCTGCGGCGCGCGCCTACGAAATCCTGCAGCGTTACGGCCACACCCAAGTGGACACTGAGCACATCCTGCTGGCGCTCGTTGAGCAGCCAGAGGGCGCAGTGTCGCAAATTATCCAGATGATCGGCGCTGACCCTGCGGTGATCGCTGGCAAGCTGGACGAAGAGCTGCGCCGAGTGCCGCGCGTCAACATCTACGGGGGGCAGGTGGCGCAGGTATTCATCACCCCGCGCGTGAAGCGCATCTTGGACGTAGCCAACGAGGAGGCGAATCGCCTCAGGGACGAATACATCAGCACCGAGCATATCTTCCTCGCCATCAGCACTGAGCGCGGCACGCCGGCAGCGCGCATCCTCGCTGAGTCTGGCATCACGCGCGACAAGATCAGCGACGCGATCAAAGACTTGCGCCGCGGACAGCGCGTCACTGACCGCCAAGCCGAGAGCAAGTATCGCACGCTGGAGAAGTTCTCGCGCGACCTGACGCAGATGGCAAAAGAGGGCAAGCTCGACCCAGTGATCGGGCGCGATGAGGAGATCATGCGCGTGATCCAAGTGCTCAGCCGGCGCACCAAGAACAACCCAGTGCTGATCGGCGAAGCTGGCGTGGGCAAAACCGCGATCGTTGAGGGCTTGGCGCAGAAGATCGTCTCTGGCGATGTGCCTGAGCCGCTGCTTGGCAAGCGCATCGTGGCGCTTGACCTTGCCGCGATGGTTGCGGGCTCGCGCTTCCGCGGCGACTTCGAGGAGCGCCTGAAGAACGCCATCGAGGAAGTGCAACGCAGCGAGGGTGAGATCATCTTGTTCATTGACGAAATTCACAACGTGGTCGGCGCAGGCGGCGGCACTGGCGCGATCGATGCCAGCAACATGCTGAAGCCGGCGCTGGCGCGTGGTGAATTGCAAACCATTGGCGCGACCACGCTCGACGAATACCGCAAGTTCATCGAAAAAGACAGCGCGCTTGAGCGACGCTTCGCGCCTGTGTTTGTGGATGAGCCGAGCGTCGAGGAGACCATCGCGATGCTGCGCGTGTTGCGCGACCGCTATGAGGCGCACCACAAAGTGCGCATCAGCGACGAAGCGCTCGAAGCTGCAGCGCGGTTGAGCGCGCGCTACATCACGGAGCGCAAGCTGCCTGACAAAGCCATTGACCTGATCGACGAGGCAGCGGCACGCCTGCGCGTCGCGCTGTTCACCTTGCCGCCTGATTTGAAGGCGAAGAGCCAAGAGCTGGAACGCCTGCGCGCCGAAGAGGAAGCGTCAGCGGCAGCGCAGGACTACCAGCGCGCTGCGGAGATCAAGGTGCAGCGCTTGCGCCTCCAGCAAGAGTTCGAGGCAGCGCGCGAGCGCTGGCAACTCGAGAAAAACCTCGACGAGGTGGTGGACGCCGACGACATCGCTGCTGTAGTCGCACAGTGGACCGGCATCCCTGTGCAGCAGATGAAAGAGACTGAGAGCGAAAAGCTGCTCAAGATGGAAGAGCGGCTGCACGAGCGCATCATTGGGCAGGACGAGGCGATCAAAGCCATCAGCGACGCGATCCGCCGCGCGCGCAGCGGCTTGAAAGACCCCAATCGCCCAATCGGCTCGTTCATCTTCCTCGGCTCCTCTGGCGTCGGCAAGACTGAGCTGGCGAAGGCGCTGGCATGGTTCTTGTTCGACGATGAAAACGCGCTGGTGCGCGTGGACATGAGCGAGTATCGCGAGCCGCACACTGTGAGCAAGCTGTTCGGCGCGCCGCCGGGCTACGTCGGCTACGAGGAAGGCGGACAGTTGACTGAGCGCATTCGCCGACGCCCGTACCAAGTAGTGCTCTTCGACGAAATCGAGAAAGCGCACCCTGACGTGTGGAACGCGCTGCTGCAGATCCTCGACGAGGGACGCCTCACTGATGGGCAAGGGCGCACGGTGTACTTCAACAACACCGTGATCATCATGACCAGCAACATCGGCACCGAGTATGTGCGCAAGGGCGGCACGCTCGGTTTCGTCAAGCCGAGCAGCGAGGAAGAGCTTAAGCTGGTCGCCGATCACAA
Organism: Thermoflexales bacterium; assembly: GCA_025057935.1. Taxonomy (GTDB): domain Bacteria; phylum Chloroflexota; class Anaerolineae; order J036; family Brachytrichaceae; genus DRWP01. The sequence continues at coordinate 1,076 of JANWUW010000074.1, read as the reverse complement.
GAAGATCGAAGACGCGCTCAAGCGCACCTTCCGCCCCGAATTCCTCAACCGCGTGGACGAGATCATCATCTTCTCGCCGCTCACCCTTGAGGACGTCGAGAAGATCGTTGAGCTGCAAATGCGCGAGCTGCGCGAGCGGCTGAAGGAGAAGGGCTTGGCGATCGAGCTGAGCGACGCTGCGCGCAAGTGGTTGGCGCGGCAGGGGTACGACCCGAACTTTGGTGCGCGGCCGCTGCGTCGCGCGATGCAAAAGTATCTCGAGGGGCCGCTGAGCATTCAGTTGCTCAAGGGGCAGTTCAAAGCAGGCGATTGTGTGCGCGTGGATGTTGCCCCAGAAGGCAACAGCTTGCAGTTCACTCTTGCTCCTGCTGAGCAGCCGCAGCCCAGCAAAGTGCTAGCCGCGCAGCCTGCATGAGGCGCGCCTAAGCTGATTCGATCAGCGCCCGCACGCGTTCGAGCGCCTCGGCTTCGGTGGTGGAGGGGTAAAACTCAAGCCCGATTTTGCCCGCGAAGCCGAGGCGCTTCAGCTCGCGCATAAGATTAACGAAGTTGATCTCGCCCGTGCCAGGCTCCTGGCGCGTGGGTACGTCACCAATGTGCACGCTGTCGTAAAGCCCCCAGTAGTCGCGCAGACCTTGGATCAAGTTGCCTGCTGTGCGCTGCTGGTGATAGCAGTCGAACGCCAGGCGTAGCTGCGGGTGGTTGATGCGTCGCACTACCTCCGCAGCGAGCTCGTGCGTGCACACAGTCACTCCGCCGTGCAAGTGATAAGTGTTCAGCGCCTCGAACCAAACGACGATTGACGTGCGCTCCACCAGCGCCATCACGCGCGCAGCGCCCTCCAGCAGGTTGGCGAACTTCTGCTGCGGCGTGTAATCCCGCGAGGGGCGCTTGACCCAACCTTGGATGTGTGGCTGCGTTGGGATGCTCATTGGCTCGATCTGCTCGCTGAACATGAACAGGTGCTGCACACCCCAACGCTGCGCGCGTTCTAGCGACTCCGCCCACGCGTCGAGGCAGCGCGCGTGGTCTTGGGCGTCGGTCAACGAGCCACCAGCGTCGTCGAACGTGGAGTT
>JANWUW010000054.1 GCA_025057935.1 Thermoflexales bacterium | reverse complement strand
CCGCGCTTCCATGCATTCATGTAGGCTGCTGTTGTTTGATCTTTGCCCATTCATCTTTCAGTGTGACCGCACGGTTGAACACTAGCCTTTCAGGTGTTGAATCTGGGTCGACGACGAAGTAGCCCAGGCGCTCGAACTGGTAATGCTTGCCCACAGGCGAGCCAGCAACGCTGGGCTCTGCGTAGCCCTGCACAACTTCGAGGGAGTTGGGGTTGATGTAGTCGAGGAAGCTCTCGCCCTCCTCAAGGTCTTCCATGTTGGCGCGGGTGAAAAGATGATCATAGAGCCGCGCCTCGATCGGAAGGGCATGGGCTGCGCTAACCCAGTGGATCGTCGCCTTCACCTTGCGCCCGTCGGGCGCGCTGCCGCCGCGCGTTGCTGGATCGTAGGTGCAGCGCAACGCAACCACGTTGCCTTGTTCATCCTTCACAACTTCCTCACACTTGACGAAGTAGCCGTAGCGCAAGCGCACTTCGCGCCCAGGCGCAAGACGGTAAAACTTCGGGGGTGGGTTTTCCATGAAGTCGTCTTGCTCGATGTAGAGCACGCGGCTGAACGGCACAAGGCGCGTGCCAGCACTGGGGTCTTCTGGGTTGTTGATCGCTTCAAGCCACTCCACCTGACCCTCTGGATAGTTCTCAATCACCACGCGCAGCGGGCGAAGCACTGCCATGACGCGTGGCGCAATCTTGTTCAGCTCCTCGCGCAAGCAATGCTCCAGCAGCGCGATGTCCACAAGGCTGTCGGCTTTGGAAATGCCGATGCGCGCGCAGAAATCGCGGATGGCGCTTGGAGTGTAGCCGCGTCGTCGCAGCCCGCGCAGCGTCGGCATGCGTGGATCATCCCAGCCGCGCACGTAGCCCTCTTTGACGAGCTGGATTAGCTTGCGCTTGCTGAGCACGGTGTAGCTCAGCTTCAAGCGCGCAAACTCGATCTGGCGCGGCTCAAAGATCTCCAGCTCGCGCAGGAACCACTCATACAGCGGGCGGTGGTCTTCGTATTCCAGCGAGCACAGCGAATGCGTTACGCCCTCAATGCTGTCGCTCTGACCATGCGCGAAGTCGTAGGTGGGATAGATGCACCACTTTGTCCCTGTGCGGTGATGCGGCGTGTAGAGGATGCGATACATCACGGGGTCGCGCATGTTGATGTTGCCAGAGGTCATGTCGATCTTTGCACGCAGCGTGCGACTGCCCTCTGGGAACTCACCGCGGCGCATGCGCTCGAACAGCTCAAGGTTTTCCTCCACGCTTCGGTTGCGCCAGGGGCTTTCGCGCCCTGGTGTAGTCAACGTGCCGCGATACTCGCGCAGCTCCTCTGGCGAAAGATCGCACACGTAAGCCTTGCCCTTCTTGATCAGCTTGACAGCGAACTCGTAGAGCTGGTCGAAGTAGTCGCTGGCGAAGTACAAGCCATCCCATTGGTAGCCAAGCCAGCGCACGTCTTCGATAATCGCGTCTACATACTCTTGTTCCTCCTTCACAGGGTTGGTGTCGTCGAAGCGCAGGTTGCACGTGCCGCCGAAGTCACGCGCGATCTCGAAATCCACATACATCGCCTTCGCGTGCCCAATGTGCAAGTAGCCATTTGGCTCTGGTGGAAAGCGCGTGCGCACGTAGGTGTATCGTCCTGAGGCGAGATCCTCACGGATCGCCGTGCGAATGAAGTCCGACTTCTCTGGTTTGGCTTCAACCTTGCTTTCTGCTGCGGCTGAGGTCGTCTCTGCGCTCATAGGGAGAAGAGTATAACGAGCGACGTCTTCTACTCTCGCGTTCACCTCGGCAGGCCCTCCGCCGCTAGCAGCAGCGCGCCCACCGCAGTGGCGTACCCAGGCAGCTCAGGGATCAGCATCCCCGCGTCGTAGAGTTGCGCTACTTCCTCAAGCACACGCCGCACGGAGATCATGTCCACCAGGTGACCCACGAACACGATGGGGAACAACGATTCGGCACGCGCAGCGCTCACTGCAGTGACGCCCACTACTTGCGCGACCATGGTCACGATCGCTGCTGCAAGGTCAGCGTGCGCAAGCTCCAACCGCTCCAGCAACGGCACGCGCCCGAAGTTCACCGCTGTTGCTTCGGCAGGCAAGCGCCCAATCGCTCCCCCAACCGCATCGCGCAGCGAGAGGTCAATTGCATTCGGATTGCCCTGCCGCGCAAGCATATCCACTTCGTGCGGGTCGGTGCTGCCGATCAGCAGGCGCGACAGCCCCAATAACGTGCCACCGCCGACAGCGCTGCCGCTCACATGGCTCACTGAGCGCCCTCGCACTGCAACAACCGCTGTGCCTGATCCACAACTTGCTACTGTCGCTGCCTCAAGCGAGGGACGCGCACTGCGCGCTAGATGCAAACCGCCTCGACCTGCAGCCTCCAACTCATTCGCCTTGAACAGCACGGTTCCGCGCAGGACTCCAGGCAACATGCGATGCTGCCCGCCCGTTACGGCGATGATGCGCGCTTCGCTCCACTCTACTGCCAGCGCCTCGAGCGCAGCTCTCACTGTGGCCTCGTTCGGCATGTGCCGACCGCGCAGCGTGACTGTGCGCCACTCGTGAAGCGGAGCTGACGGCGCCGGCATTGCAACCGCGTCGAGGTTTGATAAGCCGAAGTCAATGCCAACGTACACGCGCGCTTTCAGCTCACTGTTTGACTTCGCGCAGAAGCTGGATCAGCGCGAGCAACTGTGCATCCGTGAGATCCACGCGCCCGCCGTTTGCCGGCATTGCCTGACCACTGAAGTTATCAGGCGCGTTTGCTGCGCGTCCAGCACGCATGAAGGCAAGCAACTCAAGATCGCTGCGCGAGCGCAAGAACTCAGGACGCACCCAAATCATGCTGGCGTTTGCTGGTCCGTGGCAACCGATGCAGGACTGGTTGTAGATGTGCAGCGCTTCATCGCGTGAGGCGGAGGCAGCGAGGCTTGCTGCAGGCGTAGGCAAGGTCGCTCGAGATTGCGCCGCTGCAGCGCGCTGGCTGGTCATCACGCCGCCGAGCACAAAAAGCGCCACCACCGCCGCTACAGTCATGACAACCGAGAAAGCCGGCGAGAAGCCGAACACAGGACCCTCGCGCAGATAATCCTCAGCCACCACACGATTTGCGCGCAACGCGAACACGCTGCCTGCGATCACGATCGCAAACGCCACCCACGCAAGCATTGGCACTGTGATGAAGCCGAGCCAGTTGAGGTAATCCACTGAGCACGGCACGCCCACACGGCACGACTCGAACTGCGCCAGCGCTGGCACCTTTTGAAGCAGGATGTGATACGTTGAAGCCAAAATGCCCGGCACAGCCAACACCAGCGCGTAGCGCGGCGTGTTGCGGTCGCGCGCGATCAGACCAGCCGCAAGCACAACCGCCAACGGGTACATAGCCACGCGCTGGTACCAGCACCACAAGCACGGAATCCAGCCAAGCACCTCGCTCATGTAGAGGCTCCCCGCAGTGGCGACCCATGCAGCAAGAAGCGCAAGGTACAAGCTGATGGAAGCGAGCCGCGCAATGCTTGGCAGCGGAGGCGCTACGTTTGCCCTCTCGTCCATCGTGCCTGATGATAACGCGGGAGTGGTTAACTTCTGGTCGGCAAGCTCCTGCTGTGCCCCATCACATGGAGCGCCAACATCATTCTCGCGACATCGGCCACTCTCTTGGGGGGTCAAACCTCGCGCCTGAGCCGCAGCCCCTCCCAGCGCTTCACCAGGTTGTTTTCGATGCCCAATCGGTCGAGCACGCGCCCGACGATCTGCGTCACAACCTCGTCGAGCGTCTGCGGCTGCGCGTAAAACGCGGGCACTGGCGGAAACACCACGCCGCCCATCTCGGCGAACTGCGTGAGCGCACGCAAGTGACCGACGTGCAAAGGCGCTTCGCGAAACACCGCAACCACAGGTCGCCCTTCCTTCAGGCACACGTCGGCGGCACGGGCGATGAGATCGTCAGTGAAGCCGTAGGCGATCGCTGCGAGCGTCTTCACCGAGCACGGCGCGATCACCATGCCCATCGTCTTAAACGATCCGCTCGCAATCGTCGCGCCCAGGTCACTGTGTGGATGCACCACGCAGGCAAGGCGCTCCACATCGGCGACACGCCAATGCGTCTCGCTGTAGATAGTGAGCCGCGCTGCTTTGGAGATCACAAGATGGGTCTCAATGTCGGTATCGCGCAGCACTTCGAGCAGGCGAATGCCGAGGATCGCGCCGCTAGCGCCGCTCATGCCGACGATCAGCCTGCGCGGGGTGGTCATGCAAGCGCAGTATACGCGAGGGAGGCGCGCCGCGTGAGCGCTTCACGCATGTTGCGCATACAGCGCCTCAAGCGCGCCGACGCGTTCTGACCAATCGAAATGCGCCCACAGATACGCCTGCGCTGCGCGACCCAGCGCCAACGCCTCGTGCGGATGCTCTAGCAGGTAGCGGAGCGCGTCACGGAAGGCTAGGGCATCGCCCGGCGGCGTGAGCATGCCGCAGCGCCCTCCATCGAGGTAAATGCGATTCATGCCCACATCGCTCACAACCATTGGCTTGCCGCACGCCATGTAATCCACTACCTTGCCGCTGCACTTCGCGCGGTTGATGGGCGTGTCGCGATACGGGTAGAGGGCAATATCGGCAGCTACAAGCCGCTCTACCAACTGCGCACGCGGCATGAACGCGTGCCATTCCACGCGCGCGTCGAGATGCAATCGCGTGATCTGCGCCTGCAAATCGGACACGCCATCACCACTTGCGATGATCACCCAACGCCATGGACGATCAACAAGCTCAGCGAGCGCGCGCACAGCAACATCGAGGTCGTGGTTGCGCGGCACAGTGCCGGCGTAGATCAGCATCGGCATGTTCCCGTCCCAGCCAAATGCGCGGCGCAGCGCTGCGCGTCGAGATTCGGCTTCTGCGACCTGCGCGCGCAACTGAAAATCCGGCCCGTTGGGCAGCATTAGCACCGCATCGCAACGACCTCGCAACACCTGCGTGCGCATAACCAGCGCCTCGCTGGCACACGTGACCGCGCGCGCGCGGCGCAACGCCCAGCGCTCTTGCCAGATCATCATCAAGCGCTGCGCAGGCGAGTATGGATTCACGTCGACCCAGCCGCCGCGCCCTTCCCAATCATCGTTGTCCACGAAGGGCGGAGGCAGCGCCAACATCGCCAACGCGCCGACGCCGACCGGCTTGAACACGTGCAGCACCTCTGGCTTAAGCTGCCGGACATGCTGCACGAGTTGACGTGCCAACGAGGCATACGTCGCGAACCCCGAAGCGCCAGCGCGAACCCGCATGTTGATCACGCGCACGCCATCCTCTTCCCAAATCACGCCGCTGTGCGCGGGGTTGTCGTAGGGCGGGACGAGGATGTGAACCGTGTGCCCACGTCGCGCCAGCGCCTTCGCCATCGGCATCATGCGCGCGCTCACTGTGGCTTTCGGCGCGTAGGCGAAAGGCGCGATGAACACGATGCGCACAACGCCAGATGATACTGTGCAGCACCTCATCCAGCGATGCGCGAAAATCATTCTTGTCATGGACGCGGTCGGGATTTACGTGCACATCCCGTTTTGCCGCGCGCGCTGCACTTACTGCGACTTCAACACCTACATCGGGCAGGAGGCGCTGTTCGAGCCCTATGTGCGCGCGCTGGAGCGCGAAATTCGCGCGCATCGGGGCGTGGCGCATACGTTGTTCTTCGGAGGTGGCACGCCCTCGCTGCTCACGCCGACGCAGCTCGAGCGCCTCATCACTGCCTGCCGCGACGCGCTCGCGCTGCCAAGCGACGCCGAGATCACTGTGGAGTGCAACCCGGGCACGGTCACGCAGCCTTACCTGCGCGCGCTGCGCAGCGTGGGCGTCAATCGGCTCAGCTTCGGCGCGCAAAGCGCCAACCTGCACGAGCTGCGGCTGCTTGGGCGCGAGCACGATTGGCGTGCGGTCGTGAGCGCCGTCGAGGCAGCGCGCGCAGCAGGATTCGACAACCTCAACCTCGATCTCATCTTCGGCTTGCCTTATCAGACGCTCGATCAATGGCAACACACACTGCGCGCTGCATTGGCGCTCCAACCCGATCACCTCTCTCTCTACGCGCTGACGATCGAAGCAGGCACGCCCATGCATGACTGGACACGCCGTGGCGAAGTGCCGCTGCCCGACCCCGACCTTGCAGCAGCAATGTATGCGCTCGCCGAGGAACACCTCGATGCTGCTGGCTTCACACACTATGAAATCTCCAATTGGCATCGCCCCGACAAAGCATGCCAACACAACTTAGTGTATTGGCGCAACGGCAGCTATTTTGGGTTTGGCGCAGGCGCGCACGGCGCGACAGAGACACTGCGCTACTGGCGTGTGCGACGCCCTGCTGAGTACATCGCGCGTGCGCAACGCGGCGAGAGCACAATCGCCGGCAGCGAGACTATCGAACCCGCGACCTCGCGCAGCGAGACCATGATGCTCGGCTTGCGACTGCTTGAGGAAGGCGTCTCTCAGGCGCGCTTCGCGCAACGCTACGGCGCCCCAATCAGCGCCTTCTTCGCAGAGGCGCTGCAGCGCGGCGAACAGCTCGGCTTGATCGAGGTCACCCCAGAGCGCGTGCGCCTGCGACCTGAAGCGCGCTTTATAAGCAATCAGGCTATGATGCTGTTTATCTAGTGCAAGTCGGCGTATAATTGCCTTGACAACGGGGAGTCTGCGGATGCGGGCTGAGAGGGCGCCTAGGATGCCGGCGCCGACCCGAAGAACCTGATCTGGGTCATGCCAGCGTAGGGAAAATAGCGGAGTGCCGAGACTTCTTCGGCGCTGCTCACCTGCATTAACAAACGCCTGCGCGGGCTTGACCCGCGGAGGCGTTTCATGTCACGAGCTGTCATCATTGCTAACGGCGAGCCGCCCAGCGAAGCTGACGCACGGCGCTGGCTGCGCGATGAGGATGTGCTGATCTGCGCCGACGGCGGCGCTAACGCTGCGCTCGCGCTCAACCTCAAACCCCACCACGTAGTCGGCGACTTCGACTCGCTGTCCGAAGCAACAGTGCATCGGCTGCAAGCTTTGGGCGCGCAGCTTCACCGCTACCCCACGCGCAAGAATGAGACCGACCTCGAGTTAGCGTTGCTGCTCGCCACTCAGCTCACACCGCGCCCAGAAGCAATCATCGTGCTCGGCGCTTTTGGCGGGCGGCTCGACCACACGCTCGCCAACATGCTGCTGCTGGCCGTGCCTGCGCTGCGCGGCTGGTCAGTTACGCTCGCTCACGGCACTGAGCGTGCCATGCTGATTGATGCGCGCGAAGCCCCTGCCACGCTTGTGCTTCACGGCACGCCAGGCGACACGGTCTCGCTAATCCCCTTCGGCGGCGACGTGCACGGCATTAGCACAGAAGGTTTGGAGTATCCCCTGCACGATGAGCCGCTATTCATCGGTCCAGCGCGCGGCGTGAGCAACGTGCTGATCAGCCCACGCGCGCATGTGCATGTGCGTCGCGGGTTGCTGCTGTGCATCATGCGTGAGACTCAAGCCAGCGCAACCCCGCTAACTGCAATTGAACCTGCGAACCATCAAGTCAACTGCACGTGATAAGAGGAGCAAGACGCCATGATAAAGCGCATTTCCACCCTGTTCCTTTCCAGCATTGTGGCGCTCGCAAGCGCCTGCGCTGTGCAAGCGCCGCCGCCTGCCGCCACGCCAGTAAGTCCCGCTCCGGCGGCTGAGCCGGAGACCTTGGTGATCATGTCGCACGACAGCTTCAACGTCAGCGAGAGCGTCATTCGCCAGTTCGAGCAAGCGCACAACGTCAAAGTGCAAATCCTCGAATCGGGCGACACAGGCAGCGCGCTCAACAAAGCCATCCTCAGCAAAGACGCGCCGCTAGCAGACGTGTTCTTCGGCGTGGACAACACCTTCATGAGCCGCGCGCTCGACGCCGACATCTTCGAGCCCTACGCCTCGCCAAGGCTCGCTGCGATCCCTGAGCGCTTCAAGCTCGACAAAACCAACCGCCTGCTGCCTGTGGACTACGGGCACGTAATGGTGAACTACGACAAAGCCTACTTCAGCGCGCGCAACCTCGAGCCGCCGCGCTCGCTGCGCGACCTTGCAGATCCGCGTTACAAGGGTTTGCTCGTCGTGCAGAATCCCGCCACGTCCTCGCCGGGCTTGGCGTTCCTGATGGCGACCATCGCTGCCTTTCCAGAGGGCAGCGCGTACCCATGGACGCAGTTTTGGGCAGACCTGCGCGCCAACGATGTGTACGTTAGCCCCGACTGGGAAGACGCCTATTTCACGCAATTCAGCGGCAGCAGCGGTAAGGGTCCGCGCCCGCTAGTCGTCTCGTATGCTACTAGCCCTGCGGCTGAAGTAGTGTTCAGCGAAGGCAAACTCACTGAGCCGCCCACTGGCAACGTGGAAGGCACAGCCTTCGAACAAATTGAGTTCGTCGGCATCTTAAAGGGCACGAAGAAGCGCGCGCTCGCCGAGAAGTGGGTGGACTTCATGCTGAGCCGCACGTTCCAAGAGGACATCCCGCTGCAGATGTTCGTCTACCCCGTCTTGCCTGAGGCGCAACTACCCGAGGTGTTCATCAAGTTTGGTCAGCCGCCCGCAAATCCGCTCACGCTTCCGCCGCAGCAAATCCACGAAGGGCGCGAGCGCTGGATCGAGCGCTGGACGGAAATCGTCCTGCGCTGAGGCGCTCGGTTGAGTTCGCACGCCTATGGCGCCGGCATGAGTGGCTCTTGCCGGCGCTGCTTTTTTGGCGATGAGCTGCGGTATCATCCGCGCTCGGGAACGCCTATGACATCAAAGATCGACCCCAGCGCTCGATACCTTAAAACACACGAATGGGCGCGCCTCGATGGCGATGAAGTGGTGTGCGGCATCACTGACCACGCACAGCAAGCGATGAATGACCTGGTGTACGTTGAGCTGCCGCAAGAGGGCCGCGCCGTCAAAGCTGGCGAGGCGGTCGCTGTGGTTGAATCAGTCAAGTCAGCCTCAGACGTCTATGCTCCAATCAGCGGCACAATCACTGCTGTCAACCGCGAAGTTGAGCGTTCGCCCGAGCTAGTGAACAAAGACCCCTACGGTGCTGGCTGGCTGTTCCGCATCAAGCCGGATGACCCCAGCGCGCTGGGCGCGCTCATGGACGCTAGCGCCTACGCTGCGTTTCTACAAGAAGAGGAAGCTCATCACTGACCTACTCCAGCCCATGACCGCCTACATTCCCCATACAGACGAAGAGCGCCGCGCCATGCTGGAGACCATCGGCGTTTCCAGCATCGAAGCGTTGTTCAGCGCTGTCCCTGAGAAGTTCCGCTTCCCCAAGCTCAACTTACCCGAGCCAGTCACTGAGATGGAGGTGATGTGGGAGCTGAGCGCGCTTGCTGATGCCAACGCCGATGTTCAACACCATGCTTGCTTCCTCGGCGCTGGCGCCTACAACCACTACATCCCCAGCGTGGTGGATCACATCATCCGTCGCGGCGAGTTCCTCACGGCTTACACGCCATACCAACCCGAGGTCAGCCAAGGCACGCTCCAAGCGATTTTTGAGTTCCAAAGCATGATGAGCGCGCTGACTGGCATGGAGATCAGCACTGCTTCGCACTACGACGGCGCCACTGCATTCGCAGAAGCCGTGCTGATGAGCATGGCTATCACGCAGCGCAGCAAGGTGCTCGTCTCCGATGCCATTCACCCGCACTACCGCCGCGTGCTACACACTTACCTGCAGTTCCGTGACGCTCACATCATCGAGGGCGACCTCTACACCCTCGCTGCGCAAGCTGATCTGGAGACGGCGTGTCTGTGCGCGCAGACGCCGAACTTCTTCGGTCAACTTGAAGCGCTCGACGGATTAGCACAGCGCCTGCACGCGATGGGCGGGCTGTTTGTCGTGATCACCAACCCAATCGCGCTTGGCTTGTTCAAGCCCCCCTCTGTCTACGGCGCCGATGTGGTCGTCGGCGAGGGTCAGCCGCTGGGCATTCCACTGAGCTTTGGCGGACCGTACCTCGGTTTCTTCTGCACGAAGCGTGAGTTCATGCGCCGCATCCCTGGGCGCATTGTCGGCGAGACCGTGGATAAAGAAGGCAGACGCGGCTACGTGCTCACGCTGAAGACACGCGAGCAGGACATCCGCCGCGAGAAAGCCACAAGCAACATCTGCACCAACCAAGGGCTCATGGCGTTGGCAGCAAGCGTATATCTCAGCGTGATGGGCAAACACGGCTTGAAGCAAGTGGCGCGCCTGTGCTATCACAAAGCTCATTACGCTGCCGACCAGATCGCGCAAATCAAAGGCTTCGAGGTGTGGCGCGAGAAGCCCTTCTTCCACGAGTTCGTGATCAAGTGCCCCACCAGCGTCGAGGAGATCAACGAATTCCTGCTCGACGAGTACGACATCATCGGCGGCTACGACCTTGGGCAAGATTACCCTCACCTCACAAACCACATGTTGCTCTGCTGCACTGAGACCAACACGCGCGAAGAAATTGACGCCCTAGTGGAGGCGCTGACCAAAATGGCTTGACCCTCTGCATGAGGCTTATGGCTGGAGAGTCGAAGCTGCGCGCTGCAGTCATCGGGGTTGGCGTGGGCTGGAATCACATCGAAGGCTATCAGACCCACCCGCAATGCGAACTTGCTGCGATCTGCGACATCAACGAAGCGCTGCTGCATGAACGCGGCGAGCGCTTCAACGTGCCGCCTGAACGCCGCTTCACCGACTATCGGCATGTGCTTGCCTCGAAGGAGATCGACGCGGTGAGCATCGCGCTGCCCAATTGGCTGCATGAGCCGGTCGCGATCGAAGCATTCCAGCACGGCAAACACGTGCTGATGGAAAAGCCGCTTGCGCATTCGGTGGAAGCAGGGGAGCGCATCATCGAAGCTGCCAAAGCAGCCGGCAAAACGCTGATGGTGTGCTACAACCATCGCTACCGACCAGAGATCGTGTGGTTGAAGCGATTGGCGCGCGCAGGCGAGTTCGGACACATCTACGCGGCGAAGGCAGGTTGGCTGCGCGAGGGCTGGATCCCCACGCATGGCGCTTGGTTCACCCAGAAAGAACGCGCTGGCGGCGGCGCTTTGATCGACCTCGGCGTGCATGTGCTCGATCTAGCGCTGTGGCTCATGGGCTACCCCCAACCGATCAGCGTGAGCGGCGCGGCTTTCGCCGAATTCGGTCAGCGCGGTCAGAAAACCAAGCCGCGCCACTTGAAACCAGAGCGCTTCGATGTGGACGACAGCGGCTTTGGCTTTGTGCGCTTCGCCGACGGCGCAGTGCTTCAGTTCGAAAGCGCGTGGGCGACCCACCGCGAGCCGCAGCAGGACGCTTACTACGTGCGACTGTTCGGCAGTGAAGCCGGCGCCAACTTCTACAGCGCCGCGCCCAACGGCGAGACCGTGGCGCTGTTCAAGTACGTCGGTGATCAACCTGCTGCCATCTTGCCGCGCCTGCAAAGCAACGTGAGCGGGCATCGCCTTGCCGTGCATCATTTCGTGGATTGCTGCCTGAGCGGACAAACGCCAGAATCGCCGGGCGAGCACGGCTTGATCGGGCTGCGCATCATTGACGCCATCTACCGATCCGCCGCCGAGCGGCGCGAGGTGCGCTGTGAAGCGTGAGTGCACCTTGACGCAGAACGCGTGTTCGACTATCATCAAGTCGGAACGTTCGTTATGGGCTCAGTGGCGCATGAACACGCTTTCTGAAGCGCAACAGCGCATCCTCGCGTTTATCCACGACTACGTCGAGACGCACGGCGTGCCGCCGACGATTCGTGAAATCCAGCACGGCGTCGGTCTAAGCTCCACCTCGATGGTCAGTTACCATCTGCGCGCGCTCGAGCGTGCGCAGCGCTTGAGTCGCTATGCGCGGCGCTCGCGTGGCGTGGTGCTGCGCGAGGTGCACCCGAGCAGCGAGATCGTTAACGTCCCGCTTGTTGGGCAGATCGTCGCCAGCGCACCTGCACCAACGCCTGACGCAGACGCGCTTGCGGCTGCAGAACACGTCATCCCCATCGCACGCAACTTGGTGAGCACTACCAAAGGGTTGTATGCGCTCGAGGTGCGCGGCGACTCGATGATTGATGCGCTGATACACGACGGCGACATCGTGATCCTGCGTCGCGTGGAGAGCGCAGACGAGGTGAAAAATGGCGATCTCGTCGCCGTGTTTCTCACCGATCGCAATGAGTCCACCCTCAAGCGGATTTACCGCGAAGGGCGCCGTCTCAAGCTCAAGCCTGAAAACCCCACCCTTCAGCCATTCTACGTGGACGCACAACACGCGCGCATCCTAGGGCGCGTGGAATGCGTGATCCGTCGCGTCAGCTAGCGCTCGCATGTCCTCACAGAAACAACGCCAGACCTTTCGCGTGAGCGGTGTCGACTGCGCTGCATGCGCGCAGTCCATCGAGAGCAGCCTCGCAGGGCTTGAGGGTGTCACCGCCTGCGCGTTGAACGCCCAAACCGGCTTGCTCATGGTCGAGGGCAACGTCAGCGCAGAGACCATCGCGGACCGTGTGAGAGCACTCGGCTACGATCTGCACCCAGCCTCTGAGCCAACTTCCGCCGCTACATCTTCCACGGGCACGCTCAGCTTCGCGCGGTACTTGCTCGTGCGGCGCGAGACGGCGCTCGCAGCGCTTGGCGCACTGCTCATCGTGCCGGCGTTGATTCTCGGTGAACTGTTGCCGCTCTTTGGCATCGCCGCATACGCATCGATCGGCGAGGCACTAGCGCTCGGCGCTTTGGTCACTGCTGGCGCACCCGTTGCTCGCAGTGGCTTGCGCGCGCTTTGGCTCAACCGCGAGATCACCATCAACCTGCTCATGACGATCGCCGCAAGCGGCGCGCTTGTGATCGGCGCCTACAGCGAAGCAGGGCTGGTGATGGTGCTTTTTGCCGTCGGCGAAGCCCTTGAGGGCTATACCACCCAGCGCGCGCGCCACGCTATCGAGAGCCTCATGGCGTTGGCGCCCGATCACGTGACTGTGCTGCGCCCGTGCATGGACTGCCGCGAACACCTTGGCAAGGAAGGCTACAGCGGCGGTCCTTGTCCCTTCTGCGGCGTTGAGGAGCATCGCGTGCCCATCAACGAAGTTGGTGTGGGTGAACGCGTGGTTGTGCGCCCCGGTGAGCGCATCGGGCTAGACGGCGTGATTGTCGAAGGGATCACGGAGGTGAACCAGTCCGCCATCACAGGCGAGAGCTTGCCAGTGCTTAAGCGCCCTGGAGACGCAGTGCTGGCAGGCAGCCTTAACGGTCCAGCCGCGATCGTTGTCGAAGTCACGCGCGTCGCCGCAGAAAGCACGCTCGCGCGCATCACGCGCCTGATCGAGCAAGCGCAGCTCTCCAAAGCACCCCTCCAGAAGACCGTTGACCGCTTTGCGCGTTACTACACGCCAACTGTGGTGGGCATCGCTGCGCTTGTGGCAAGTGTGCCGCCGATCTTCTTCGGACAGCCTTTCTGGAACACGGCTGAGGGCACGCAAGGTTGGCTTTACCGCGCCTTGGAACTGTTGGTCATCGCATGCCCGTGCGCGCTCGTGATTAGCACACCAGTGACGCTGCTCAGCGCCATGGCGCGCGCTGCGCAACGCGGCGTGCTGCTCAAAGGCAGCGCCGCCGTCGAAGCGCTCGGGCGTGTGCGCGTGGTCGCCTTCGACAAAACCGGCACTCTCACGTCGGGCACGCCGACAGTAACCCACGTGCGCGCTGTTGACTGCGTGAATCCCCAGGGTTGGTGTGAGCGCTGCGAGGAGGTGCTCGCGCTCGCCAGTGCTGTTGAGCAACGCAGCGAGCACCCACTCGCACGCGCCGTTGTCTCGGCGCTTCACGTCCCACGCTACGCTCCTGCGGAATCAGTGGTCGCGCGCATCGGCGAGGGCATCCAAGGGCGCGTGAATGGGCGCGAGGTAGTCGTGGGCAGCCACGCGCTGTTCGACCGCTTGTTCCCTCACAGCACCGCTGTGTGTGAAGAAATCCAAGCCCTCGCAGCCAACGGGCACACACCGCTCATGGTGAGCGTGGATGGGCGCTATGCCGGCTATATTGCTGTAGCCGACACGGTGCGTGGGAGCAGCCGCGACGCCTTGCGCGCTCTGCGCGCTGCCGGCGTGCAGCGCTTAGTCATGCTCACTGGCGACGCTGCTGGCACAGCACAGCACATCGCGCAGCAAATCGGCGAGGTGGACGAGGTTCGCGCCGAGCTGCTCCCTGAGGATAAGGTCAATGCGGTGCGCCAGTTGCGCGCCCAACAGCCACGTGGCAGATACGTCGCCATGGTCGGCGATGGCATCAACGACGCACCTGCGCTCGCCGCAGCCGATGTGGGCATCGCCATGGGGGGCGCTGGCAGCGCGCAGGCGATGGAAGCTGCCGATGTGGTGCTGATGAAAGACGACCTCTCTCAGCTGCCTTTTGCCTATCGCCTCAGCCGCGCTGCGCTGCACACAGTGCGCCTCAACATTGGCATCAGCATTGGATTAAAGCTGATCTTCTTCGCGCTCGCCCTCGCCGGCGTTGGCACTCTTTGGCTCGCTGTGCTCGCCGACGACGGCGCTTTGCTGCTGGTGACGCTGAACGGTCTGCGCCTGCTGCGCTACGACGAGCCACGCCCCTCTGCTGCTTAATACTCTTGGCTGACGCGCAGCCGCGCCGCACATCTCAGGATACGGCATAATCGAGCTGCGAACGGCGCAACCCATGGGCGTTAACCGCATCGTTCTGGTGGATGCCGAGGACAACGTGGTGACCATCGCGCCAGATGGTGGCTCACGGCGCATCCTCACCAGCAGCGCGCACGTCTTTCGCTTCCCAGCTTGGTCGCCAGACGGGCAGCACATCGCTGCCATCGGCTTCTCCGAGGAAGGCGCCACGCTTTTCATGCTCGAAGATCGCGAGCGCACAGCGCTGCGCCCCATTTTTAGCCGCGCCAACGAAGTACCGCTTCACCTCTTCTGGTCGCCGAGCGGAGAACACCTCAGCTTCATCACCGCCCATCTCAGTGATGAATTCGAGGAGGAAGAGCGTAAGCCCTTCAAGCTGCGCCTTGTCGACTTGCGTGCGCGCGAAGTGCGCCTGCTTGCAAGCGGGCGCCCCTTCTTCTGGGACTGGAGTGCCGACGGGCAGCAACTGATCATCCATGGCGGGATGGAAGGCAAGGATGCCTTCGTGCATCTGCTCGACCCTTTCGACGCTTCACGTCCGCGCATCCGCCTTGTTTCAAAGCCAGGCATGTTTCGCGCGCCGGGGTTCTCACGCAGCGGTCGTTACCTTGCGTTTGGAGAGGTAGGCAACGATGGCGAGATGTACCTCGCCGTGGACGATCTCCAGGAGCAAACGCGCACTATCATCGCACACCTCGGGATCGCCGCGCTGAGCTGGAGCCCGACCGAAGATCAACTCGCCTACATCTCTCCCACCGAGCCGCTGCGGCTCTCGTATGGACCTCTGCGCGTGGTGGACATGCGCACACGCGAGCTCAACCTGATCGCAGATGACCTGGTGCTTGCCTTCTTCTGGTCGCCAAGCGGCGACCGCATCGCCTATTTCACCCTCGCGAAGACCAAAGAAGCCGTGCTCAGCGAGCTAATCTCAGACCCCACTCAGCTCGCGCGCGCAGGCGGCTGCCGTCAGGTGGAAGCACAAGAGGCGCTCACCTTCGACGACGCTCATCTCAATCTCTGGGTCGCAGACTTGCAGCGCGAGACGCAGCATCTCATCTGCACCTTTGCGCCGACCGATACCTTCGCCGAGGAATTTCTGCCCTTCTTCGACCAGTTCGCGCTCAGCCATCGCCTGTGGTCACCAGACGGACAAGCACTGGTGTTGCCCATGATGGTTCGACCTGCAGAAAGCGCGCCTCAAGAGGAAGCGCAGCCTTGGATTTGCGTAGTGCCCGCAGATCGGCGTGCCGGGCCACCCCGCCCTATCACACCGGGCGTAATTGCGTTCTGGAGCCACCAGTGACACGCCGCGATGGAAGAAATCGTGCTCTTTGCGCTGCGCATGGCTATCGCGCTGGCGCTCTACGCCTTCTTAGGCTTGCTGTTGTGGTTGTTGTTGCGCGAGCCAAGCGCACCCCACTTCGTGCCCGCGCTGCTCCAGCAGCTCGACGTAGCAGGAAAGCCCACCAACGCCCACACCATCCGCATGCCGTTCGCGTGGATCGGGCGAGATGCAAGCTGCTATGTGCGGCTTGAAGACGAGTTCGCCTCGTCGCGCCATGCGCTGCTGGCGTGGCGCGCCGACGAACAAGCTTGGTGGATCGAGGACAACCTCAGCCAGAACGGAACGCGCTTAAACAACGTGCCCGTGATACGCGCGCGCTTGCGCCCAGGCGATGTGATCACGATTGGGCAGACGCGCTTGCGCTTCGATCTCGCGCCTTGAGCACCTCCACGTTCACAGGCGTGAGAGGAGGCTGCCCGCTGAGCACCGCGATGACGTTGCGGGCAGCAAGCACCGCCATCGCAGTGCGCGTGCGCAACGTAGCGCTGCCCACGTGAGGCGTAGCCACAACGTTGGGCAGGCTGAGCAGCGGGTTATTCGGTGGCGTAGGCTCAACGGCAAACACATCCAAGCCTGCTGCCCACGGTCGCCCACGACGCAGCGCTTCGACCAGCTCCGCTTCTTTCACCACGCCGCCGCGCGCCACGTTGACGAACACCGCAGTGTCCTTCATCAGCGCGAACTCGCGCGCGCCGAACATGCCGCGCGTCTCCTCCGTGAGCGGCACGGTGACCACCACGAAGTCCGAGGTGCGCAGTAGGTCGTCGAGCGCGCAGTACGTCGCGCCCAACGCAGCTTCGAGCTGAGGCACACGCCTGCGGCTGTAGTATTGCAGGCGCATGTGAAACGCAAGCCCTCGTCGCATCACGGCAGCGCCGATACGCCCTGCCCCAACCACGCCGAGCGTCGCTCCATGCACTTCCTGCCCAAGCATGTAGAACGGATGCCATGTCTCCCAGCGCCCCGACTCCACCACTTTGTGACCTTCCACTACGCGCCGCGCAGCCGCAAGCAGCAACGCCCACGCCATATCTGCGGTGGCTTCGGTGAGGACGTCGGGTGTGTTCGTGACAACGACGCCGTGCTCAGTGAGCGCATGCAAGTCGATGTTGTCGTAGCCCACTGCCATGTTTGCCACCACGCGCAAGCGCGGCGCTGCGTTCAGCAGTTCCGCGTCCACGCGATCGCTGAGCATGGTGATCAGGCCCTCAGCGTGGGCAACCTCGCGCAGCAGCACATCGCGCGGCACTGGCTTCAGCTCATCCCAAAGGCTAAGCGCAACGTGTTCGCGCAACAGGTTAAGCGCTGGCTCGGGGATGCGACGCGTGACGAAAACGAGAGGCTTGCCCATGGACGGCGAACGCTGATGTGTCAGCGTGCTTTGTCTTTCACCAGCCGCGCTCGAAGCGCTCCTCTAGCCACACGCGCGCAACGTTGTGATAACCAGCCTGCTCCCAGAAGCCTGGCTTATCCACTGCGCTGAACTCCAAAGCGCGCAGCCACTTGCCGCCCTTCCAGAAGTAACGCGTGTCGGGGTCCTTTGGGTTATCGGGCAGCGCGCCAACCACAACGCGCAGCGGATAACCGTGCTCCGGCTCGAGCGGCTTGCCATCGTACTCGATGGCGAGCAGCGTGGTGGGTTTGAAGAAGTGCTCGAGGTCGAGATTGGTGGTGAAGCCGAACTCGCAATGCTCAATCACGTAACGCGCAGTGGGCTTGAGCTTAATGATGCCCTGCTCGATCAAGTCTGGCAGCCACACGCCCTTCCAGCGCGTGTCGAACTTGCTCCAGCGCGTGACGCAGTGAATGTCCATGGTCACTTCGCGCATGGGCAACTTGAGGAACTCCTCCCAAGTCCACTCCTTTGGCTCCTCGACCTCGCCGAAGATACGGAAAGTCCATTTACTCATGTCGTATTGCGGCACCGGACCGTAGTGCAACACCGGAAACTTCTCGGTGAGCGCTTGCCCGGGCGGCAGCCGCCCAGCGCGCTTGAGCGCGTCTTCGCGGTCTTTCCGAGGGTTGAACAGGCTCATCGTTTCGAATCGTACCTTGTTTGTCGCTCGCGGCGTGTTCTATGAGAGGGCAGCGTGCCCTGACTTCTTCTCTCGCCTAGTATTCCGTTAGCGGGTTGGCGTGCGGCGGTTCTCTCACCGTCGGCGTGGATGCAGCAGCTACCTCCTGCGCTGTGGACGGCGAGGCTTCTTCGCTCACCGCGGGCACGCTCAGGTTGCGCCGCCGTGGCAACCAGAACTCGAACACCACAGCGTAAAGCGCGCCAACGATTGGAACACCGAAGATCAACCCCCAGAAGCCGAGCAACTGCACACCGAGCGCGATGGCGATCAGCGCCACCAAGCTCGGCACACCCACAGTGAGGCGCACCAAGCGCGGCAAAATGACATACGCCACAACCTGATCCCACGCGAACACCAGCAGCGTCACCGCCAGCGCTGCCTCTGGGCGCACGATCAGACTCACCACCAACACAATCAGTACACCAACAGGACCGCCGATCAACGGGATGAACGAGAGCAAACCAAACGCAAACGCCACCACAAACCCAAAGCTCACCTGGAAAATGCTGAAAACAATGAGCGTGAACAAGCCGCGCAATGCTGCACCGATCACCTGCGCGCGCAAGTAGCCGCTGAAGGCACGGTCAACAGCACTGAGCAGCGCCTGCGTGGTCTCATGGAGACGCTGGGGCAAGATCATGAACAATTGCTGCTTGAGCAGCCGATCCTCGACTACGATGAACAAGCTCAGCACCACAACCAGCACCACCTGCCCAATCGCCGAGGCTGTGCCTGCAGCGATGTTCAACACCTGCGAGGCGGCTGCCCCCGCTGCTTGGGTGAGCTGGCGCGGCAACTCCAGCGAAGCAAGCACCTGCTCCAAGACATCTGCCTCCAGCCCTAACCGCGCGGCGACTTCGGGCCAATTGCGCTGCGCTTCGCGGACCACGAGGTTAAGAAACTCCGGCGTGCGGCGAATGAGATCAGCAGCTTGGGGGATCAGCGTGACAGTCGCCACGGCAGCCGCGCCCGCGGCGATCATCAGCACCACCAAGTACACGATGACGATGGCGACGCCGAGCGGCAAGCGGATCAGGCTGAGCCGGTGCGCCACGCGCGCCCCGTACCGACGACGCGCCCACGCCACCACACGGCGCGGCACCAAGCCATTCGCCAGTGCATAGATCGGCGGCTTTACAAGGAACGCTAGGAACCACGCGCTCGCCACCATCGAGACCACTGTTCCGATCCACTGCCCAAACAACCACACGCGCTCGACAATGAAGAGCAGCAAGGCGATGATCGCCAGGATCAGCGCGATGCGCATTAAGCGAGCGTTGCTCATGATGCGGCTTCCTGCACTTGAAACAGCGCCAGTTCTGCGCTGAAGCCTGGTCCCAACGCGCCCATCAACATCAGCGCGCCTGGCTCAAGCGCAGGCTCGCGCAACAAGCGCTCGAGGACAAACAACACCGTCGGCGAACTCATGTTGCCGTGCTCACGCAGCACATCGCGCGCTGCGCGGAGGTCTTCGTCCGTGAGATCAAGAGCTTCAGCGTAAGCTTCCAGCACGCGAGCGCCGCCCGGATGCAGCGCGTAGTAGCGCACAGCATCGCTTGGCTGACGATGTTCGGCAAGGCACGCCGACACCACGGGCTTCAAGTCCCGCGCGATGCGCGCTGGTATCTCTGGCGCGAAGACCACCGAAAAGCCCGTGTCCACTACATCCCACCCCATCACGTGCGCGCTGTTCGGGAAGAGCATCGAGTGGCTGCCGATGTAGCGCAGCCGACCACGGCGCGCGGGATTGCTGCTGATCACGGCTGCAGCCGCGCCATCTGCGAAAAGCGCGGAGGCGACGAAATTTTTCTTCGAGTAGTCATGGAACTGGAAAGTGAGGCTGCTCGTCTCGACGGCGACGACCAACGCTGTGCTGCCGGAATACGCTGCGGTGAACTCCGCAGCACGCGCCAAGCCAGCTACCCCACCTGCGCACCCTAGCCCCCACACAGGCACACGCCGCGTTGTGCGGCGCATCCCCAAGCACTCGATGAGGCGCGCATCAAGGCTCGGCGTCGCTAAGCCAGTCGTTGAGACGAAGACGACGAAATCCACCTCCTCAGGCATCACCTGCGCGCGCGCAAGCGCTTCCCGGGCAGCGGCTAAGCTCAACGCTTCCGCAGTGCGCACGTAAAGGTCATTGCGCTCTTTCAAGCTGTGTTGAGGGGTCTCGAACCACGAGAGCGGCACCACAAAGTGCCGCTTAGCGATGCGCGTGTTGGGAAAAATGGAGAGCAGTTGGCGATGCTTCGCCAACCGCTCACCGAAGTGGCGCATGGCGAATGCTGCTGCCTCAGACTGCCACACGAGGTGGGGAGGAAGCGCTGTTCCAACCGCGAGAAGGGAGATGAACGCGCTCATGAGCTGGCTTAAGGATAGCGCAACCCGTAGATTCGTCCTTGCACTTACGCAAAGTTAAAAGCAACGACCTCGCCTTTGAGGCGAGGTCGTCACAGAAGCCTAGCGCTGACACAGCCACTCACTCGCGCATGAAATCACGCAAGTGGCGCATGTTGGCAGGCAAACGCAGCCGGCTGAGCGCCTGGGCTTCGATCTGGCGCACGCGCTCGCGCGTGATGCCGAGCTTGCGCCCCACCTCCTCGAGGGTGTAAGTTTCGCCGTCCAGCAACCCGTAGCGGAGCTGCAACACGCGCACCTCGCGCGGCGGGAGAGTGCTCAGGATCTCCATCAGCTTCTCGCGCAGGAGCTGGTTGGTTACAACTTCAGCTGGCGCTGGGCTTTCCTCGTCAGGGATGAAATCGCCCAGCACGCTCTCCTCTTCGTCATCAGTGGGTGTCTCGAGGCTGATGGGTCGGCGTGCAACTTGGATCATCTGCTCCGCCTTGCGCACAGTTACACCCATCGCCTCGGCAAGTTCGTTGACGGTTGGGTCGCGCCCCAGCTCCTGCGTCAGTTGGTGATTCACGCGCAGCAAGCGGTTGATCTGGTCACCCATGTGCACTGGGACGCGAATGGTGCGCCCTTGGTCAGCAATGGCGCGCGTCACCGCTTGGCGAATCCACCACGTGGCGTAGGTGCTGAATTTGTGACCGCGGCGCCAGTCAAACTTCTTTGCAGCCCGAATCAAGCCGATGTTGCCTTCTTGGATGAGGTCGAGGAAGGGCACGCCGCGCCCGATGTATTTCTTTGCGACGCTGATCACCAAGCGCGAGTTTGCGTTGATCAGGTGCTCGCGCGCTGCAAGCCCATCCTGCACTAGCGCCTCCAGAAGCTGCCGCTGCTCAGGCGGCGGTTCAGTCGTCAGCAACAACTCGCGCGCTTCGCGCCCGCGCTCCATGCGCTGCGCGAGGTCCACCTCTTGCGGCGCAGTCAACAGCGGCACCCGCCCGACTTCCTTGAGGTAAAGCCCTACTGCGTCGTCCGTCTCAACGGAGTCGAGGACATTCTCGTTGCTGCGCTCGCCAAATTCTTCCTCTTCATCCTCTTCCTCTTCGAGCGCTTCTGCCACCTCTTCCTCGTTGGAGAGGATGGGAACGCCAGCGTCGGTGAGCGCGTTGATAAGCTCCTCAAGCTGGTCGAGGTTTCTCTCCGCATCGGGGAACAGCGTGAGGATATCCTCGTAGGTCACGTAGCCTTTTTCACGCCCAATGTTGATGAGCTGTTCCTCGACGCTGAGCTCTTCTACCGCTGCCTCGATGGTGTTCACCGTGGCTGAAGACTCAGCCACAGCGGGCTCCACCACCGGCGGCTTCGACGGCGCAGGAGCCGGCGTCCCTTTCGACGCCGTTTCCGCCTGCTGCTGGCGCAGTCGCTTCTCCATCTTTCGACGCGCTTTTGTCGTGGTTCGGCTTCGCTTCGTGCTCTTCGTCACAGCAATCATCCCTTTCCGTTCTAATATGCTTGATGAGATGTGCGTGAGAATCCTGCACACCCGCCCAAGCTTATCGCCGAGCAACCTCGAACGCGGTAATGCCTATGATATGATTGGGATTTGCGTTGTCAAGCGCTAAGTGGCTAGTTTCTTCGCTATAATGACGTTATGCCAACTTTACGCCCCCCGAGTGGCGAAAGCGGACGCGGCAACTTGATCGACTTCGCGTTGATCCTTATTCTGTTCTCCATCGTGCTGATCGCCATCGCAGTGCTGCTCGGACCGACACTCGTGGACTTCCTAGGTCAGCTTGTGACGTGAGCTGGGCGCAGATGGTGCGCCGAGGCTGGCGCGCCTTGCTTGATCTGCTCTATCCGCCGCAGTGCTGCACTTGCGGCGCGTTCGTGGGTAGCTGGTGGTGCGAACGCTGTCGCGCTCAGGTGGCTTGGCTGGCACCAAACGAAGTGGAGCATGTGCTAGCGCTTCCCTCGGGGGCAGCATTGCCCATCTATTCGGCGGTGCGCTATAGGGCGCCGCTCGCCGAGGCTATTCACGCTTTCAAATACAAGGCAACGCCTCAGCTCGCTGAGCTCTTCGCAGCGCTCATGGCGCGTGCGTGGCACATCAGCCACGCGGAGACACTGCCATTCGTGCTCGTGCCCGTGCCACTGCACCCTCGGCGGCAGCGCGAACGCGGCTATAACCAGAGCGAGCTGCTGGCAAAAGCGCTCTCGGCATCGTTGGGCTTCGCCGTAGCTCGGCAGGCGCTGCGCCGCACGCGCCACACCGCGCAACAGGCGCAGCTCGCTGACGACGCACAGCGCCAAGCGAACGTGCAGGGCGCCTTCGCTGCTAACCCGCGCGCCGTCTACGCAAAACCAATACTGCTGGTTGATGATGTGTACACCACTGGGGCAACCCTGAGCGCTTGTGCGGAGGCGCTGCTCGCCGCAGGCGCAAGTCAGGTTGCAGCGCTCACACTTGCGCGCGCGCGCAATTAGCGGCACAATTCCGCACACGGGCGCAGGACGCCCCCAGTCAAGGATGTTTGTCTTGGAGGAAGTGCCATGCAGATCAACATCCACGGCCACAGCATGATCGTCAGCCAGCGGCTCGAGAAATATGTGCGCAACAAAGCAGCAAAGCTCGACCGCTATCTCCCCGGGATTGAGGATGTGCACGTGGAGTTCACACGGGAGAGCAGCAAGCGAGACGCCTTGAAGTCCGTTGAGCTGACCGTCCGCCGTGGGCGCACGCTTCTGCGCGTTGAGGAACGCAACCCTGACCCCTTCGCTGCCTTCGACGCCGCACTAGACAAGATGTATCAACGCATCGCGCGCTACAAAGGGCGACGCATTGACCGCAAGCGCAATGGCGCAGCGCTGCCCGAGGCTGATCTGCAGCTCTTAGAGGCAGAGCCACTGCCTATCGAGGCACCGCCCGCTGAGCCCGAGCCGAAGCTCGTGCGCATCAAGACCTTTGAGGTCGTGCCAATGAGCATCGAAGAAGCCATTGAGCAAATGGAATTGCTGGGGCACGACTTCTTTGTCTTCATGCACCAAGACGACGGACGCATCAAAGTCGCCTACCGCCGCAAGAAGGGCGGCTACGGGTTGTTGCAACCCGAGAAGTAGCCCTTGCACTAGCAAGCAGGCGCAGCGTAGGCTGTGCTTGCTTGGTCTTTAGAGCAACGCAAACCCCTGTTCGCGGAGCACGTCGCGCAGGCGCGTGCGTGTGGGCTGTGAAATGCGCCGCGCTGTGTGCTCAAGCCAGCCGTAGTCTTCGAGCTGTTCGGGCTTGCCCGGCACGGGAATCTGTCGCCGGTCGTAGATGCCTGTTGCCGCCATGACGCGATCGTATTCGCGCAGGGCTTCATCTTCATGTGCGCGGTCATAGCGCTCCCAGTGGAGCACGGCGCGCAGCGGCAAGCGCGGGCGCGGCTCGGGTCGCACGGCTGGGAAGCCGAGCGTCATGCCAGCGATCGGAAAGGTGAGGCGCGGCAACCCGAGCAGCCGAATGATCTCGCGCGGGTGATTGCGAATGCCGCCAATGTAGCATGTGCCCAAGCCGAGCGACTCCGCAGCCAAAGCGGCATTCTGCATCGCCAGCGCTGTGTCCACGACGGCAACTAGGAAGTTCTCCACGTAGTCCGTCACTTGCTGCATGCCGCGCAATTCACACACGCGCTCGAGGCGGCTCAAGTCAGCGCACCACACAAGGAACACAGGCGCCTCGGCGATGTGCGCCTGATCGCCACACCAGTGAGCAGCTTCGCGGCGCACTGCTGCATCAGTGACGGCGACCACACTGTAGGCTTGCAAGTTAGAAGAAGTGGCAGCGCGTTGACCGGCTGCAACGATGGCTTCGACCCAATCCCGCGGCACTGGGTCAGGCTTGTACCGACGCACTGAGGCATGCTGATGAATCTGGGCGAGGACAGGGTTATGCACTTCGGTTTGGTTCACAGGGTTTCCTGAATGGCACGAATCTGCTCGAGGGCGCGCTGTTGAATCTCCAGGATCTGCTGCGCGGCGCGCTCGCGCACTTCGTTGATTTGCTGAGCGGCGCGCTCTTGGATATCGCGCACTTGGATGTTGCTGCGCTCTTGCACTTGACGGATCTGCTCAAGCGCGCGCTCTTGGATCTCACGGATGCGGCGCAGGGCGCGCTCGAGGCGTTCACGCGCAGCCAGATCGCCTAACGAGGAAGAAGCAGGGCTTAGCTCGGCAGCACGATTGCCGTTGAAGTGCGCCTCCAACCTCCGCTTGCGATCGTAGGCTTCGCGCGCCCGCTCATCGCTGAGCACCTCATAGGCCTCGTTCAGCTCCTGCATCATGCGCGTCGCCTCGGGGCTAGGATTGCGGTCAGGGTGGTACTTCGCCGCCAAGGCGCGATAGGCTGCGGTGATTACGACTGGGTCAGCATCGGCGCGCACTTGGATGATCGCATAGTAGTCCTTGAGCGTCATCGAACTTGCGTTTGATTGTACTGCCCCCGAGCTAGGGTTATCCCACATCTTATCCCACATCCTTGGTGGGATAAAGAGTGGGAAAGGCACCCTTTACAGCGCAGTCAAACGCTGCTAGAATAGCGGCAGCCACGGAGAGGTAGCATAGCCCGGTTAATGCGCGCGCCTGGAGAGCGCGTGGGCCGATGAGGCCTCGCAGGTTCAAATCCTGTCCTCTCCGCTGGAAGCGGCGCGGCTGCGAAGCCCAAAAAGCCGCGCTCTTATTTTGCCCCCTGCTCTGCCACCTCACGTGCCTCAATCAGCAGCAGAGGATCGTCACCAATTAAGCCATGCACTCCCAAACGCGCAAGCTGCACAGCGCGCCCGATATCGCTCACTGTCCATGTGTTCACGCGCCGCCCCAGCCGCACGCATCGCTGCACGAGCGAGGCATTGACCAGCGCATGCTCAGGATGCTCGAAGTGGCAATCGCCAGCCAGCCTCAACCCGAGCGCGCGCGCCCAGCGCGGCATCGCGCGCTGGTATAGCCAGGCACGTGGCACCTCTGGCGCAAGCTGCGCCACGCTGCGCACCACAAATGGGCTGAATGACGAGAACAGAACACGTTCGGCGCTGCCCGTCGCACGCACGACTTCCACCACGGCGCGCGTCAGCGCAGGCGCGCTTGAGCTCCACGCGGCTTTCAGCTCGATATTGAGAAGGAATGGCGATGTTGCGTCCGCGGTTGCTTCTATGACTTCGGCGAGGGTTGGAATTCGTTCGCCCTGTCCAGCATCCAGCACGCGCAACGCCGCTAGCGTCAAGTGAGCAACGCGCCCTGTGCCGTTAGTGGTTCGGTCAACCGTGTCATCATGGATCACCACAACGGCGCCGTCTGCTGAGAGCGCAACATCAAGCTCTGCGCCGTCAGCGCCTTGCGCCATCGCCAATCGAAACGCAGATACAGTGTTCTCTGGCGCATAAGCGCTTGCCCCTCGATGAGCAATGACTAAGGGCAGGCGCGCAGGGTTTAGCCAGTAGCTCAGCATCAGGCAGTGCCCTAAGATCGCAGCTTGTGGCGACCATCCTACCCGAAGACGGCATGGTGATCACACGCGACGTGAGCTTCCAGCCCGGCGTGTATTGGCTGCCAAACGGCGTGAGCATCGGCGCAGACGAAGTTGTCCTAGAGGGCAATGGCGCGCTCATCGTCAGCTCGAACACAGAAGGACGCGGCGTGACGATCAACCGCAGGCGCAATGTCACGGTACGCAATTTGCGCATCGTCGGCTTCTACCACGGCATTTGGGCAAACGCCTGTGAGGGCTTGCGCATTGAGCGCTGCGCCATCCGCAGCACCCATGAGCTCCCAGCGCTGGAGGTGTTTCTCGACGTGTGGCGCGGGCGAGAGGAGGCTTACGGCGGCGCCATTTTCCTCTCCGGCGTCTCCGACAGTGAAGTGCTCGACAACGACGTGCAACATCAGCAGAATGGCATCATGCTCTACGGCTGCCGGCGCGTGCGATTGCGCGGCAACAACGCAAGCTACAACAGCGGCGCTGGACTGCTGCTCTACGAGTCCTCCGACAACGTGATTGAGGACAACACAGCGGACTTCTGTTGCCGCGCCTACGCGCCGAGCGGCGATCCGCAGCGCACACACGTCGGCGCAGACGCTGCAGCCTTGGTGATCATGTGCGATGCCTCGCGCAACGTGGTGCGCAACAACCGCTTCCGCGCCAGCGGCGATGGGGTGTTCCTCGGCGGCTTCCACAAAGACCAAATCAAGGTGCCCTGCAACGACAACGTATTCGACGGCAACGACGTCAGCTACAGCCCGAACGTCGGCTTCGAGGCGACATTCTCGCAGCGCAACGTGTTCCGCCACAACCGCGCTGATTTTTGCAACTATGGCTTCTGGCTCGGATGGTCGAGCGAGACCACGGTCGAACACAACCGCATCTGCGGCAACCGAATTGCCGGCGTGGCAATCGAGCACGGACACCACAACCTCATCCGCGACAACTATCTCGAGCGCAACAGCACAGGCGTGCAACTGTGGGTGAACGATGACGCCAACCGCGGCGCTGGGCTGTTTCGTCAGTTTTTCCCCGAGGGCGCCGAGACCCACGAGACAGCGATCCTGAACAACCAATTCATGCACAACGACAGCGGCGTCCATGTATGGACGGAGCGTGGCGCAAACTACACGGGTCCGCGCTGCCGCGCGTTGCGCGTGAGCGGCAATATGTTCCGTGATAACCGCATCGGCGTGCTGTTCGAGCGCGTGCGCCAGAGCGCGATCAACGGTAACCTCTTCGAGGGCAATCTCGTTGCAGCGATCAAGCTAGTGGGCTGCGCCGAGGTGAGCACTGAAGGCAATCGCGTGTGATCATGCGAACTGCGGCAGGTAACGCGCGTGCGTGCGCAGCAAGTCGTCGAGCAGATACGTCGCCTGCGCGTAACTGTGGATGTGCGGATCGAGCAGCAACGCCTGCAAGGCAGCGCGGCGGTCGCCGTGCACCGCTGCCTCGACAGTAAGCGCCTGAATGTCCACTTCGCGGCGCATGATGGAAGCCAAAGCGCGCGGCAGTGCTCCAACCTGCACGCCATGCACGCCCGCTGCATTCAAAAAGGCTGGCGCTTCCACAATCGCCTCGTCGGGCAAGTTGGCGATGAAGCCTCGGTTGCGCACATTCACTGCGTCCTCCCACTGGTTAGTCCCTTGCTGCAATGCGAGCAGCACTGGCGCCATGCGCATCTCACTGCGGCGCACAAGGGATGCCATATCGAGCAACGCTGTGCCCTCAGCCACGGCTCGAATGCGTGCCCACTGCTCCGCCTCCCACCGCGCGTAGCTTACGAAATCAAAACCGCGCAGCGGCAGCACCTCCGCAGCAAAGCCTACGAATTCACCCGCATGCTCATCGCCCGCCGTGCAGAACAAGCCGAAGGCGTCCATCATACGGCGCGTGAGCGGTGCGAAGTCCAACGGCATGTGGGCAAGGCGCGCGCGAAATGCTGGATAGAGGTCTTCGCCGCTGCGGGCATCGCGGAGCTCGAGGATAAACGTGAAGTGATTGAGCCCAGCGGCGGTGATGCGCACACGCTGCCGCAGCGCGTGCACGTCCTCGGCGCGATCGCCGTGTTCGGACACTAGCCCGAGCACACGGTTAACCATCAGATATCCTTCGCTGATCCGAGGGCACAACCCCAGCCAGCGCACGCGCGTGTAGCGGTCCAGCGCCATGCACACACGGCTGAGAGGATCAGCGAGATTGATCACCCACGCCTCAGGCGCCAGCTGCTCGACATCACGAGCAACCGCAAGCGCCTGCGGGATAACGCGCAGAGCACGGCTTAATCCGCCCGGCCCACCATTCGCTCCAAGGACATGGCGAACGCCGTGACGCAGAGGAATTTGCCAATCTGCCTTCCATGTCGTTAAATGGTCAACATCCACATCGAGGATGACAAACGTCGCCTCGGGCAGCGCTTCACGCCGATCAGTGCTTGCGCGGAGGATAAACGGCTCACCGAGCGCCGCGTTGATCCGCTCCGCGTAGCGGCGCATGATCGCCAGCGCATCGGCGTCAGTGTCCACCAACCACAGCGTGCTGCCGCGCAGCTTCTCAGCCTCCGCAAACAGATCGCCAAGCAGAGCAGGCCCGAGGTGCGCGTCAGCAGCTCCAAGGAAGACGATGCGTGCCGACATCACATACTCTGCGATTTGAGAAGCCTTGCGCGGCTCATTGCTCACGCGCGCGCTCTTGCCGAAACAGCCCGAGCAGCGAAGTGGCGCGGGGGAGCACGGGCTGCACGAGCGCGATCAGCGCGCTCTCGAGGTGCGCGGGATCAATGCGACGGATCAAGCGCCCGCTGTGCGCGATGCTGATCGTGCCGCGCTCCTCAGAGACGATCACCGCGACAGCATCGCTGCCCTCCGTAACGCCAATGCCAGCGCGGTGGCGCAGCCCAATGCGCATATCCTCCGGAGTTGAGGTGGTGAGCGGCAACACGCATGCCGCCGCTGCAACACGCCCATGACGAATGATCACCCCACCGTCGTGCAACGGCGAATGCGGGTCGAAGATTGCCAGCAACAGCTCTGGCGAGAGCTCTGCGTCGAGCTTCACGCCTGAGTCGATCAAGTGCTGCAGCCCTGTCTCGCGCTCCAGCACGATGAGCGCGCCGTGGTGTTTGTTCGCCAAGCGCTGCGCTGCTTCGCTCACCTTGCGCACCACTATCTCCGTTTCACTACGACGCGGCGCGGTGAGCACCTCATTAAAGCGTCCGAGGCGCTCAAGCGCTCGGCGCAGCTCCGGCTGGAAGATCACCGGAATCGCAACTAACAGCGCTGGCAACACTGTGCGCATCACAAGATTGAACGCCGGCAGTTGCGCGCTGCTGCCAAGCGCTAAACTGATCAAGCCGAGGATCACCAGACCACGCAGCACGGAGACCGCCTGAGTGGCGCGCACCAACAGCAGTGCGCCGAAGAACAATAGCGCCACAAGCGCTATGTCCAACACAGCCAAGGGGGTGAGTCGCTGCAGCAACCAGAATAGCTCTATCATGCCCGTCCTGCGTCCGCGCTCCTGCCTGATTCTAACGTCGGCGCGCCTCCGTGTTCAACTGCGCGAGCACACTAAATTAGACATAAGCATAAGCTCAAAAAAACTTTAACCAACCTGCGTTAGAATGCGACCCAGAAGCAAACAGATGAGGCGCTCTCAGGCTCTACTTTTTTCGACCGATACCAAAAAATTGGAATTGCTCAACACACCCATTTGCGAGCTCGATCTGCGCTTTGAGGGCACCATCTTCGCGCAAGCTATTCCTGTCGTTAAACACGAGTTGCGGCGCGCTGGCATTACCAAACTGGAGCCGATTTTTTACATCTCTACAGGCTACGGCTGCATTGCCGGTCAGCCAATCATCGCGCTCGGCTTCTACGACTTTGATCCGCTCCTCAAAGACCTCAATGAGGAATTTCGTGGCTGGCGCTACAGCGACGCTGATATCTTCGATCTCCTGCGCCACGAGTGCGGCCACGCATTTTGCTACGCCTACAAACTCTATCGCCGCAAAGATTTCCGTGAGTTGTTTGACGTGCAAGGGCATTTCTTCAACACCTACCCTGAGGGCGATGAGTTTGAATACAACCCATGGAGCCGCAGCTACGTGAACCCCAACGGGGACTACTACGCGCAGAAGCATCCCGATGAAGACTTTGCGGAGACGTTCACCGTTTGGCTCACGCCGCGCTCGAACTGGCGCAAGGTGTATCGCAACTACCCGCGCGCGTTGGCAAAGCTTGAATACACTGAGCGTATCGTAGCTGAGCTCGGTCGCCAGCCCATCCTTGTGGAGGTGAACCCGACATGGATGATCGAGCCATATCAAGAAGTCAAGCTAACCGTAGCGCAGTTCATGAAGGCAAACCCTCGCCACTACTACGCTAAAGCAACGGGCTACGTGGACGTCGATCTCAAGCTCATTTTTCGTAAGCAGCCAGCGCGCCTCAACCGCCGACAGCTTTTCAGCCGCTTTGCACGTGCGGAGACGTTCATCAAGCAGCACAAACAAACGCTGATCAGCCGCATCGCCAACCGCAGCGGTGTGGACTCAGCTGTTGTTCACGACGTGCTCGACAAACTCATTCAGCGCGCCCGGGCGCTCAACCTGTGGCTGGAGAAGGAGAACGCAGACAAGAAATTGGTGGAGCTCACCGCGTTGATCACGCGCATGTGCATGAATTACAAACACACTGGCCTGTTTTTCCCAGAGCGCAACAGCTAGGCAGCCGCCTGAATCCCGATCTCCTGCAAAAATGAACGAAAGCGCTGAATCAGCCCGTCGCGCACATCGCGGAACGCAGTCATGCGCTCTGTTTCATCTTCAACAGCCGCTGGGTCTGGAAAGCTCCAGTGGATGCGGCGCGCTGGGCCGGGGAAAGTAGGGCAGCTTTCCGCAGCGTCATCGCAAACCGTGATCACATAGTCAAAGGGCTGACCTAGAAATTCCTCCACTCCCTTTGAGCGCTGGTTGCTGATGTCCACGCCAATTTCTTGCATGGCGCGGATCGCGAAAGGGTTCACACGACTAGGACGCATGCCAGCGCTGTGCGCCTCCACCTGCCCCCCAGAAAGCCACCGCAGAATGCCTTCTGCCATTTGTGAACGCGCCGAGTTCGCCGTGCAAAGGATCAAAACACGCGGCTTGACCATCGCAACTATGCTCTTACCACCGCAGCGTGAAGAGCAGATTAAGCGCGCCTCCGAGCATTAGCGCGCGGGAACGAGCTACCCTGTCTGCCTCTCTGCGGATTTGCGGCGCCCAAACCAAGAGACGCGGCGCTCGGTGCCTGCTAGCAGCCTTTGAATGTTGGGACGCAGCGCGATGAGGATCAGCGCGAGCACACCCCAGCCGTAAGCAGCATACGCTGGCGGGCAGGCGCCTATCAGCGCTCCAACCGTCGAGCCGATCGCCACGATGCTGCCCGCAAGCATCGAAGCCACGGAGGCATAGCCGATCACAAAGAGCACAAAAGAACCTACAAGCAGCGCAGGAATGCCGCTGGGCGGCCAGAGGGCAATACTCGTGCCTACAGCCGTTGCACCACCAGCGCCGCCGCGAAAGCCAAGGAACACTGAGGCGTTGTGCCCCAGAACTACGCCAAAACCCGTCAGTGCCTCCGCCCATCCAGCCGTCTCGCCGCTGAGCGCTCGTACGACCACTACGGCGATCACACCCTTCAGCACGTCGAGCACGGCTGTTGCCACACCAGCAACAGGACCGGCAGCGCGGAACACGTTTGTGCCGCCTGTGCGCCCACTGCCGACCTGCCGCACGTCGATCCCTTTCGTTAGCTTGACGATGATCCAACCAAAGGGAATCGAGCCGACGAGGTAACCGACGACGCCGCTGAGCAAGCTTACGACGAGCGCATTCATCGCTCAGTGCTCGCCAAGGTATGCGGCTTTTACCTGTGGGTTGTTCGCCAATTCCTGCCCGGTGCCGGTGAGCACAATGCGGCCGGTCTCCAACACGTAGCCTCGGTGCGCGATGCTCAGCGCAAGGCGCGCGTTTTGCTCCACCAGCAAAATCGTCGTGCCCTGCTGATTAATCTCGCGGATGATGTCAAAGATTTGCTCAACCAGCACGGGCGCCAAGCCCATTGAAGGCTCATCGAGCAGTAGCACGCGCGGGCGTCCCATCAATGCGCGCCCGATGGCGAGCATTTGCTGCTCTCCTCCTGAGAGCGTGCCGCCTTTTTGGTTCAAGCGCTCCTTCAGGCGCGGAAACAGTGCGAACACGCGCTCCATGTCCTGCAGAATGCCCGCTTTGTCCTTGCGCTGGTAGGCACCCATCTCAAGGTTCTCACGCACCGTCAGCCGCGGGAAGATGCGTCGCCCTTCTGGCGATTGCAACACGCCGCGCGCGACGATCTCGTGGGGCGGCAAGCGATCAATGCGTTGACCCTCGAACCAGATTTCGCCCTGGCGGGGAGTGAGCAAGCCAGAGATGGTGCGCAGCGTGGTGCTCTTGCCGGCGCCGTTGGCGCCGATCAGCGTGACGATCTCGCCCTTCTCGACGGAGAATGAAATGCCCTTGAGCGCGTGGATGTTGCCGTAGTAGGTGTGGACGTTCTTCAACTCCAGCAGCGCCATGGTGACCTCTCCTCGCACAATCAACGCATTTGGGCTTCTAACGCAGCACCGCGACCAAGGTACGCCTCGATCACGCGTGGGTTGGTGCGGATCTCCTCCGGCTTGCCCTCGGCGATCTTCGAGCCGTAGTCCAACACGGTGATACGCTCCGAGATCGTCATCACAACGCGCATGTCGTGTTCGATCAGGACCACCGTGATGCCCAGTTCGTCGCGCAGGCGGCGGATCAGCTCCGTCGCCTCAGCAGTCTCTTGGGGATTCATGCCGGCGGTCGGCTCGTCGAGCAAGATCAGCTTTGGCTGCGTGGCGAGCGCGCGCGCGATCTCCAGGCGGCGCTGGTCGCCGTAGGGCAGGTTCTTTGCCAACTCATCCATGCGCCGCTCCAGCCCCACAAACGCCAACAGCTCGCGCGCCCGTTGTCGCGCGCGTGTCTCCTCTTGGCGCACTTGTGGCGTTTGGAAGATAGCGCCCCACACCCCTGCGCGCAGACGGCTATGCATGCCCACCATCACGTTCTCCAGCGCGGTCATGTTGCCGAACAGGCGGATGTTCTGAAACGTGCGCGCGATCCCGCGCTGGGTGATCTGGTCGGGGCGCAAGCCAGTGATGGTCTCGCCATCGAACCGAATTGTGCCGCCGTCTGGCTTGTAGATACCGGTTAGCACGTTAAAGAACGTCGTCTTGCCAGCGCCGTTCGGGCCAATGACGCTGACGATGCTCCCTTTCTCCACTGTGAGGGAGACGCTGTTGACAGCCATCAAGCCGCCGAAGACTTTGGTGATGTTTTCTGCTTCAAGGAGCGCCACGTTCAACACCTCGGTTGATCAGGATGAAGCCGCTTCGGGTTGCGGCGAGGTCGCAGTTTCGACTATCTCGACGCCCTCGCCCTCGCTAAGCTCCTCGCGTCGGCGCTCATCGGGCAGAATCCCTGCCGGGCGGAAGATCATCATCAG
Organism: Thermoflexales bacterium; assembly: GCA_025057935.1. Taxonomy (GTDB): domain Bacteria; phylum Chloroflexota; class Anaerolineae; order J036; family Brachytrichaceae; genus DRWP01. Next base: position 11,963 of record JANWUW010000054.1, on the reverse strand, counting down.
GATCAGCAGCAGCCCGAAGAGCGCGCGCTGATACTGGGCGGGATCGAACCAGTCTGGAATGCCGATGCCTTGGCGCTTAAGCGCAGAAAGCTCCATGGCAATGCGCGGCAAGATTTGAAGATCGAGCAACGTGACCAGCGTGCCGCCGAAGATCGCGCCGGGGATGCTCCCCATGCCACCGAGGATCACCATCGCCAGGATGCCAATCGAGCGTAACAGGTCAAACGTGGGCGGGTTGATGAACTGCTGCTTTGCGGCGAACAGCACGCCCATCGCGCCCGCAAACGAAGCGCCCACGGCAAACGCAAGCAGCTTCATGCGCACGATCGGAACTCCCATCGCCACTGCCGCTACGTCGTCCTCACGGATTGCCTCCCAAGCGCGCCCGACGCGCGAGTTCTTCAGGCGATACACAACCAGCACGGTCAACCCAAGCACCGCCAGCGCCATGAGGTAAATGAAGATTTGGTAAATCTGCGCGTCTCCAAGCCCGGGCATGAGCGCGCGCAACACATCCGGCAGTGGCGGGCGCGCTACGTCCTTGATGCCCTGCGAGCCGTTCGTGATGTTGACCGGCCGGTCGAGGTTCACCGCCAACACGCGGATCACCTCGCCCAGCCCTAATGTGACGATGGCGAGGTAGTCGCCGCGCAACCGCAGCACTGGAAAGCCCAACAGGATGCCGAAGATCGTGCCCACCAGCAGACCAATCGCAAGGAACAAGTAAAACATCCAAGGCTCAACAGGCGAAGCGCCGGGCGCGATCTGCGCGATTTGTGGCGTGCTGAGGATGCCCCACAAATACGCGCCGACGGCGAAAAACGCCACGTAGCCGAGGTCGAGCAGCCCTGCGAAGCCCACGACCACGTTTAAGCCCAGCGCCAATGTGACAAAGATCGCCGCTTGAATCGCCAGCTCAACGTAGAAGGCGTTGCGCGTGCCGAAGTAGGGCAACACCCCCAAGAGCACCACTGCCGCTAGCACAAGCTTGTAGCCGCCAGCAACGCGCGCGCGATAGATCGCCAGCATGCCCATCAAGAACAGGACGAAGATGATATCGGTGAGCAGGCTGGTGCGCGTATTGCTCAGCAACAACGCGCTTGTGATCAGCACATAGAGCGTCAGCGCCACATACGCCGGCAGTCCGCGGTTGAACTGCACAGAAACTCTCTGCGCGTGATTTGCCGTCTTGTTCATGGCCTATACCTTCTGCGAGACCGCCTCACCAAGCAACCCAGAGGGGCGAAAGATGAGGATGAGGATCAGAATGCTGAACGCCACAATGTCGGCGTAGCTGGCGCCAGAGAATGCGCCCGCTGTCATCAACGAGAGGTAGGACGCCACAAACGCCTCTAGGAAGCCGAGCACGATCCCACCTACCATCGCGCCGGGGATGTTGCCGATGCCGCCGAGCACCGCCGCAGTGAACGCCTTGAGCCCAGGCAAGAAGCCGACGTAGGGGTTCACCGTGCCCACGCGGATGCCGAACAGCACTCCTGCAGCTCCACCCAATGCGCCGCCGATGAGGAACGTCAACGCGATGATTTGGTTGACGTTAATCCCCATCAGGCTTGCCGTAGGACGATCTTGCGCCACCGCGCGGATCGCCGTGCCCAGCTTGGTGGCGTTGACCAGATAGTTCAGCGCAACCAGCATCAGGATCGCCGCAACAATGAAGGTCAACGCACGCACATCGAGAATCAGCGGGATAGCGCGATCCTCAGAGACGGGGATCTCCGCGAGGCGCAGCGGCGGTCCGAAGTTTGGCGTTTGAAAGCGCGCGTTGAACCCCAAGCCGCTCAGGTTCGCGATTAGACGCACGCCGTCTTGCAGCAGCAGTGAGACGCCGATCGCTGAGATTAACGGCACCAAACGCGGCGCGCCCCGCAGTGGTCGGTAGGCGACGCGCTCAATGCTCACCGCGAGCAAGCCGCTCACCACCATCCCCACCAGCACTGCAACCACAACGTAGAGCGGCACTGGCAGCGCGTTCAACACACCTGATGAAACCAGAATTGAACCGAGCGCAGCGCCAGCAAACGCGCCGACCATGAAGATCTCACCGTGCGCGAAGTTGATGAACTCCAGCACACCATACACCATGGTGTAACCGAGGGCAATGGTGGCGAAGAGGAAGCCGCGCACCAAGCCGTCAATGATGACTTGTGGCAGGATCACGAGCGTAGCTTGGACCAAGTCCACGTCGGCACGCGTGCCGCGCAGCAAGAACGCGATCAACAGGGTGCCGATGCTGAGCACAATTGCGCTGCCCACAACAAACACGAATACTTGCCCTAGCGGGCCGAACACGCTCGCAAGCGTCATGCGCAGGGTGCGCCGTACGGTGGGAGTTGGGAGTGCTGCAACCGCCATACGTCACGCTCTCTGGGTTTCGGATTGCTCGGTTTGTGCGCCGAGTCTAATACAAGAGCGGGGGAGCGGTGCACACTCCCCCGCTCGCGGGTGGAGGAAGTTGGAGTCCAAGTGCAGCGTTACGGCGCCGGGATCTCCAGCTTCTTCACCACCTTGTTCTTGTTCCAGACCTCCGCTGGGTCGCCGTCCTCTTCGCTCACCTGCAACACGAAGTACACCGCCTTCTCGGGGTCGCCCTTCGCGTTGAACTTGTAAGTGCCGGCGATGCCCTTGTACTCGCCGCCCTCACGGATGGCTTGCACGACCTGCTCGCGGGTAGGCTTGTTGCCGCCGTTCTTATCTGCAGCGGTCTTGATCGCGCGGATGCAGACGCCCATCGCGTCGTAAGCTTGTGCCGAGAAGGGCGGCGCATCCTCATTGAACTTCGCCTTGTAATCCTCAGCGAACTTCGCCGCATCCGGGAACTGGCTGACTGGAGCGGCTACCGAGGTGTAGTACATGCCCTTCACCGCATCGCCTGCCAGCTTGAGCAGCTCCGGCGAGTCCAGACCGTCCGGCCCGAGGAACTTCGCCGTGATGCCGCGCTCGCGCGCCTGCTTGAAGAACGGCGCCGCCTGATCGTAAATGCCGCCGAAGTAGATCAGGTCTGGGTTGGCAGCAAGGATCGGCGTCAAGATGGACTCAAAGTTCGCCTTCTCTTCAGTGCCCTCGAAGCCGAGCACCTTGATGCCGTTTTTCTCCGCTTGCTGGCGGAAGAACTCTGCCACGCCCTGACCGTAGTCAGTCTTGTCATGGATGATGTACACGCTCTTGATGCCCATCTCGGTGCGGGCAAACTCCTCGCCGACAGCGCCTTGCACATCGTCGCGCCCCACGACGCGGAAGGCGTTCGGATAGCCGCTTTCTGTGATCTTGGGGTTCGTGTTCGCTGGCGACACCATCGCCAAGCTCACATCGCGGTATGTGGGCAGCGAGGCAAGCGCCACGCCCGAGTTGAGGTGACCAACCACGCACAGGATGTCGGGGTCGGAGGCGATGTTCTTCGCATTCGCCGCACCAACCTCTGGCTTGGCTTGGTCGTCGAAAGGTGCCAGCTCGACCTCAAACCCCATCTCTTCAAGCGCCTTGCCCATGTCGATCAAGCCCAGCTCAGCGCCGTTGCGGATGCCGACACCAAGCGCGGCTTGACCGCCTGAAAGCGGGCTTTGCGTGGCGATCTTGATCTTGCCCTTGCTGGCAGCAGGCGTCTGAGTCGGCTCTGCTGGCGCAGCCGTGGGCGTTGGTTCAGCAGGCGCAGTGGTAGGCGTTGGCTCTGCCGGTTGCTGCGGAGCCGACGTCGGTGTGGGTTGAGCGCAGGCTGCCAAGACTGCAGCAAGCGCAGCACCAACAGCAAAGCGGAAGAAGATTGGCTGTTTCTTCATTGTTCTCACTCCTCGTTCAACCTGCATTCAGGCTGAGAGTGCCGCGATTTTATCCGAGTTTGGCAGCAGTGAGAAGGTGCGCTGCGGATTCAGGGGTAAAGGTAAGGCTGCGCCGGCGGCGCGGTGGGCTCCACGCGCTCGGCGAGGATCAGTGGCACGCGCTCGCCGGCAAAAGTGCCCACGCCGAATCGCCCCACTACGCGCACCCACGTGTCCGCTGGCAGATTGGGCGCTTGATCACTGCGCACCAGCAAGCCCACTGCTGCAGCGTCGGCGACGCAGCAGCTCACCATGAAGCGCGCGACCCAAAACTCATTCTTTGCTGCGCGCGGGTCTTTGTACACGAAACCGACCACGTCCACCGCGCGACCCGCGAATGCTGCTGGGTCGCTCTCGCGCGCGAAAGCGCGCAGCCAATCAAGGATGTTGCTCGGCTCGCCACTTGCAAGGCGCGCGATGGAGGCAGGGCGCTCGGGCGCGAAGGCGCCAATGCCGCGCATCTCTACTGCGCTTGCGCCGAGCGGGCGCGGCGGCACGAGCAGGCCTGCTGCGGCAGGCAGCAGCAACAGCAGCAAAGCCCCAACAGAGAGACGATGCTCACCCAACTTTTGCAGTGGATGCAGCAATACCACCTCCTCTTCTTCAGCTGCTACCCGCTGCATTGCGCGTCCGCGGCGCTGCTGCCACACCCACTGCCACGTCGCGGAGAGCGCGAGCAGAACCAGCAGGACCACCGCTAGCAACGAGAGCCATGCAAAGCGCCGGTTGATGTAGAACGCCAAGCTGCCGTCGCTTAGCTTGGCATACATCATCGCTGCCAAGCTAAGCAACACGAGAATGCGCAGAAAGCGCTGCACGTCGCGCGTCATGTCGCCGGCGCGGGTTCGGGCGCTTGAACGAGGGAGTGCTCGCGGATGAAGGCGAGGATGTCGGCGAACATGCGCGGCGCATCAGGCTCAAGCGGCAACTCATGCGCGCTGTTCTCATACCAGATCACGCGCCGATAGGTCGAGCCGACGCGCGCGGCGAGCACTTCCGCGCTATCTGGCTGGATGACGCGATCGCGCCGCCCTTGCAAGAAGAGCACAGGTGCGCGCACTGCTGGCAACAAGCGCATCACCTCGGCATTGAGCTGGATTAGCTCGTGAATGGCGTCCACGGGGATGCGCACGCTGTTCACGATTGCGCGCCGTGTTTGCGGATCGTCGAGGTCAATGCGCCCAAAGGCAGCGAAACGCTTCTCTATCTCAGCGCGCACAGCCGGGTCGTCGAAATTAATACCTTTGAAAGGGTAATGGTATGGCACGAAAAAGCGCGCAATGCCCACAAACTTGGCGCGCGGATCGTTGATCGCCGCTGGCGCCGCCATGACGATCAAGCCGCGCAGCTTCGGCGTCGCATGCTGCGCCGCAAAGTGCAACGCCAGCAAACCGCCCATCGAGAGACCAGCGATGAACACGTCGCGGCATCGCTGCTGCAGCACTTCAAAGGCGCGCGCTGCCGCATCCAACCACGCCTTGCGCCGTGCGCCTTTCAGCTCGTGCGGCATTCCGCCGTGCTGCGGCAACAGCGGTGCCTCTACGGCAAAGCCATGCTCGGCAAGGAAGGCGCCGAGCGGCCTCAGCTCAGCCGGCGAGCCAGTGAAGCCATGCAAACACAGCACGCCCACTTCGCGCGCCTCAGGGTTGAATGCGAAGGGACGACGCGCAGCGCGCACGGATTCTGGCAGATCGAGCACAACGCCATTTCGAGACATGGCTCGCTCACTATACCTGCCCTGCGCTCTCCTCCTTCACAACAAGTTAGGCTGCGCCGGCGGCACGTAGGGAATCCCCAAGTGGGCATACGCACGCGGCGTCGCGCTGCGCCCACGAGCTGTGCGCTCGAGGAAACCCAGTTGTAGCAGGTATGGCTCTACTACATCGGCGATCGTGTCGCTTTCTTCGCTCACGCTGGCAGCGAGCGTCTCTAACCCCACTGGACCGCCTCCGAACTTCTCGATGATGGCGCGCAACACGCGGCGGTCGAGATCATCTAAGCCGAGCGCGTCAATGCCGAGGAGCGCCAGCGCCTCATCCGCCAAGGTCGCGGTGATGTGCCCCTCGCCCTTCACTTGCGCGTAGTCACGCGCGCGTTTGAACAACCGCAGCGCCACGCGTGGCGTGCCGCGCGCACGCTGTGCGATGAGGTGCAACGCCTCTGGATCGATCGGCGTCTCCAGCAAGCGCGCCGCTCGCGCAATGATCTGCTCAAGCGCTTCAACTGGGTAGAAATCCACGCGGAACACCGCGCCGAAGCGCGCGCGCAAGGGGGCGCTGATCAGCGCCAAGCGCGTGGTCGCGCCCACTACAGTGATCGGCGGCAGCTTCAAGCGCACGCTGCGCGCCGCCGGACCCTTGCCGATCACGATGTCCACCGCGTAATCTTCCATGGCAGGATAAAGAATCTCTTCGACGGCGCGGTTGAGGCGGTGAATCTCGTCAATGAAGAGCACATCGCGCGCGCGGAGGTTGGTGAGGATCGCTGCCAAGTCGCCAGGGCGCTCGATGGCGGGTCCACTCGTCACGCGCACATTGGACTGCATCTCGTTGCCGATGATGTGCGAGAGGGTGGTTTTTCCCAAGCCGGGCGGCCCGTAAAACAGCACGTGATCAAGCGCCTCGCCGCGGGCGCGCGCGGCTTGGATCATCAAGCGCAAGTTGTCGCGGATTTGGTCTTGACCGATCAACTCGTCTAGCGTGCGCGGGCGCAGCGCGCGATCCAGCACGCTGTCGTCCTCGGGGCGATGACGACCGGAGACCAGCCGATCGGGAAGCTCGTTGGCCATGCGCCCTGCGATTATCCAACACGCAACCAGCGATCGTCGATCACAGCCGCGCTTCAGGCGCTGCGCAGGCGTTGTATGATGTGCGGTAGTGCGGTTTGCCCGCTGCAAGGGCTGCACCTTCAATGTATCCCGAGAGTGAAATTCTTTTCCCGGCGCGTTCGATCCCAGAGCTGCGCGATGCTCGACCCGGGCGAGCGTGGCAAGAGCTGATTGATCGCTTAGCGAAGCTGCCCGAGACCAGCGAGGAGGTGCTAGCGTTTTCGCTGATGATGATCCGCTTGGGGAATTGCCTCACCTGCGACTTGGACAGCTATCGCGCCAGCCTAGGTTGCACACGTTGCGCTCAGCGCACCTTGCAGGGATTTCGCGGCAGCAACGAAGAGCTTTTCAAACGCCTCGAGGAGGCGCGTCGCGCCGTGCGGGAATTCCTAGACAACAACCCAGAACCATGAGCCGCGTTCGACTTCCCCATCCCACAAACCACAACACCAACGGCGCCCAATTGCGCGCGCAGCTCCCCGATGACTACGGCGAGCTCGCGATGCGCGCCGACATTGCCGTGCGCGAATTAACCAAATCATTCCCACGCACCGCTTACTTGTATGACGCACTGCTCAACGATCCGCGCGTGGACGCGCATTGGAATCTCTCCAACTACACCACGGTTGGCAAACTCAACTACAACGATCATGGTCCAATCCACGCGCGCGTCACAGCGGCGTATGCCATGCAAATCATGCAACTGTTGGCGGAGGCGCACACGCCGTTTGACGTGGTGACCTCCGGCGTTGGCGATCTCGACGACGCGCACCTTGTAGTGCTGTGCGGCGTAATGTTGCACGACATTGGCAACGCCACTCACCGCGTTGGGCATGAGCTGATGGGGGTGATCTTGGCACAGCCCATTCTCGATGAGCTGCTTGCCCAGCTCTACGATGATCTCGAGCAGCGCACGCTGATCAAAGACTTCATCCTATCCGCCATACAGTGCCACGACATGGCGCCGCCGCCTCTCTTCATGGAGGGGGCAGTGGTCGCTGTTGCAGATGGCTGTGACATGACTAAAGGTCGGGCGCGCATGCCCTTCGACCTTGGAAAACTGGACATCCACGCTGTCTCTGCGCTCGCAATTGAAGAAGTCAACATCCGCCGCTGTCCGCTTCCCAACATCCCTGTCGAGATCGAGGTCCTGATGAGCAACTCAGCAGGCATCTTTCAGGTCGAAGAAACGCTGATCAAGAAGATCAACGCCACCCCCCTCCGCAACTACGTCACGGTGCACGTGTGCTCGGTGAATCCTGAGCAGCCATTTGAGAAGCGTATTGTGAGCAACGCCATGCTTCAAAATGGGCGCTTACGCCCAGCGTAGAAATGCCATCGCCCGAGGTTGCCCTCGGGCGATGCCGGTCGAATGACGCGATCAGGCTTAGCGCTCAGTCTACCGTCAAGGTGCGCAAGAATGCGCTGAGGCGTTCTACTTCTGCCTTGCGCAGATCGGAAGGAAGGCTCAACTTGATCACGAGCGAGGCGCGCAGGGGGAACGGGTATTCGACCACGCGCACTTCGCCAACAGGTGCGGGCGCTGAAGCAGCTGGCGCGGCTGTGGCTGCCGTGCGACCTCTCTTCGCAGTGACGGCGGTTTTGCTTTTTGGCGGGCGACCACGGCGGATGGCGGGCTGCCAACCTTCTGGGTTGGCGAGGTAATCGAGATACATGTTCACTACGCGCCGAAAGCGCCGCTGATACTCCTCGAGGCTAGTTTTGCCATAGCTCGAGGCTTTTTCTTGGGCAAAGCGCTGAAGCAGCGCGTCAACGTTGAGCTGCTTCACATCCATCTGCTCCCAGCTTGGCTCCACCTCGGCAACTCGGCGCACTGAGCTCGCAAGTTGAGCGGCGAGGCTTGGGTTGATCTTGTTTTCCTTCCCTAGCCTTTCAACGAAGGCAACCATGTCAGCTATCGTGCTTGTCATCGCACATCCTCCAACAAAAGGAATGTTGTTTCAGCGATCATCATACTCCCATTCGCAATTTCTAGCAACCTCAAAAACAGGTGTGTGCACACGCATTCATGCTCAGCCTGCTGCCATACGCGGCAATGCTACGTGGAACGTAGAGCCGCTCTTTCCATCGCTTTCCACCCAAATTCGCCCGCCGTGTGCTTCGACAATGATGCGCGTAAGATACAAACCAAGCCCAGTGCCTGGAGTGCCACGCCGTGTGGCATTTTCGCCGCGATAGAAACGCTCGAAAATCCGCTCTTGCTCCTCTCGCGGAATGCCTAGCCCTTCGTCGCTCACGCTAATGATCACCTCAGTGGGCGTTGCGCGCGCGCTCACCTGTACTTTGCTGCCTGGCGGCGAATACTTGACAGCGTTGGAGATGAGGTTGCTTAGCACTTGCGTGATGCGCGCCTCGTCAGCATATACAAGCGGCAAGTCAGAGGCAAGGCTCACAGCAAACTGATGCGAAGGCGATTGGGTTTGAAATTTTTGCACCACCCGCGGGATCAACTCAGCGAGATCAAGCTCCACTGGCGCGATGCGGAAGCGCCCTGCTTGAGCACGCGAGGCATCAAGCAGATTCTCGATCAGCTCGCTTAGGCGATCCGCCTCCTCCTCGATCACCTTGAGGCTCTCGCGCAGCGTTTGCTCGCTCCACTGCGCATCGGTGCGCAATAAGGTGCTGGCATAGCCCTTGATCAGCGCGACGGGGGTCTTCAACTCATGCGAAACAGCGGCGATAAACGTCGCCTTCATCTCCTCTGCAAGACGAAAGCGCGTGAGATCATGGACGGCGACGATGATGTTGACCAGCCTACCACGCGCGTTGAACAGCGCAGTGAACGCCATTTCGACGCTCAACGTGCTGCCGTCCGCCCGCCGCAAATCACCCTCCACGCGCACTGCGGGCGCGTCGCTCACGAGCGGCCACCCCCCTGCTTCTGCCTCAGCGAGCGTCATGCCGCTGCGCTTGTTCACCAGCACGACGATTTCTTCGAATCGCCTCCCCAGCGCCTGTTCAGCGTGGATGCCAAGCATGCGCGAGAGCGCGCGATTGAACATCTGAATGTAATGCGCGCTGTCCAAAATGGCGATGCCGTCTGCACTGAACTCGAGGATAGCATCGAGGCGGCGCTTTTCCTGCACAAGCTGCTCATACAGCCGAGCGTTGTTCACCGCAATTGCCGCTTGGTCGGCGAAGCTGCGCAAGAGCTGATATTCGTCCGCGCCGAAGCCAGCCCCGCGCCTGCGGAAGGCGTAAATTGCGCCAAGGAACTCGTCCTTCCCTAGCACCAGCGGCATAGCGATCACCTGCCACCGACCCAAACCAAAATTAAACGCAAGCTCAACCAGTTGCCGTTCCAACTCATGCACGGCGCGCCTGAGGTCGCCTTTCAACGGCGGCAGGGCGCGGATGCGCTCCAGCAGCGGCTCTGCAATGCCGTAGGCTTGGCGCACGCGATACACCCCATCTTCGTCAACCAGCGCAATGAGCGCAGCGTGGCTAGCCAACAAGTCGGTGGTCTGGCGCAAGATCAAGCCGAGCACCTCATTGAGGTTCAGGCGCGAGGTGAGGGCGCGCGCGATCTGCAACAGGTAATCGCGCTGGCGCACGCGGTAATCTGTCAACATCTCAGCTTTATGCTATCACCCTCGCCTCAAGTTTGCCCCGCACCAAATGCCTATAATCCGCAAGCAATGAGCGTGTTTGTGTTTGCCGCGAAGACCGAGGACGTGAAAGAGGGCGAGATCCTGCCTTTGATCCTTCAGGAAACGCGCATTGCGCTGACGCGCATTAACGGCGAGGTGCGTGCATTCGGCGACATTTGCACGCATGACGACGGACCGCTCTCCGAGGGCTACATCGAAGACCGATGCGTGGTGTGTCCGCGCCATGGCGCAAAGTTTGACCTTGAAACAGGCAAGCCCACCTTCCCCGCCGTCACGCCGATACCCATCTACCCAGTCACCATCAAGGGTAACGAAATCTGGGTGGGGCTCCCCGAAACAGTGAGCTGAGCCGATTATTCAAGGCGCGCTCACGCGCACAAGAGGCAGCCAGTAGCGCTGCGCCTCTAGGAAAGTATGCGCGGTGCGTCCAGGCACCGGCGCAGGGAGATCGGCGAAGTGCACCCACAGCGGCGCGTTGCTCACCCAACCGCTTTGCGCGTGTTGCACTGCATACGTCATGCTCACCACTGCCCCTGGCGCAAGCGTCGCAAACGCCCAGACGATGGACTGACCAACCACGCTCGCTGGCGGATCGCTGAAGACTAGGCTCGCGCTCATCGGCAGCGTTGCTGTGACCACTGCGCTGCGGACGAAAGGCGCAACGTTGGTTAGCACAACGGTGTAAGTGATGGGCGTCCCGGCTAGCGCGACCTGCGGCGCATCGCTGTGCAACACGCGTGTGTAGCTGACGGCATTGCGCGCGTCCACCAAGCCGTAACCGAAGGTGTTGTTGGGCACTTGCGTGCCAGGCACACTGCCGCACGTCTGGGCTGTTGTGGTGAGAGGGCGCGCAGTGGCGCGCAGCAGTTGCTCTGTGCCCTCAACATTTCCGCGCAACCATGGCGCTGCGCTCCACACTAGCGCGGCGACCCCAGCAACATGCGGCGTCGCCATGCTCGTGCCGCTCAACAGCGCCTGGCTGTCCTCTCCCGTGTGCCATGCTGAGTTCACGCCTACGCCGGGCGCGACCACATCAGGCTTGAGCCGCCCAGTGAGCGTTGAGGGCCCGCGGCTGCTGAAGCCTGCGATGCCGTCTGCGCTGTTTGTTGCGCCGACAGTGAAGGCTTGATCGAGCGTCGCTGGCGCGAGGCTCACAGTGCTGCATCCTGGTCCGCTGTTGCCAGCCGCAGCGATCACCATGATGCCAGCCGCGCGCAGCGCCTGCGTCGCAGTCACCAGCGCGGTGGGCACATCGCATCCTTCCTCGCCGTAGTTCGGGTCACATGCCCACGAGTTACTGGTGATGTCGGCAGCGAGGTCTGGGTTCGGATTGTTGCCGTTGCGATCGGTCGGCGCCAGCGCAAACTGAAAGCACGCCGTGTAACGCGCCACACTGCCGATCCCAGCAGTCCCCGCCATGTTGCGGCAAGCAATCCACTTCGCCTCCGGCGCGACGCCGATCCCGCCCACGCCATTCGAGGTGCCTACGGTATGCGTGCCGTGTCCCGTCAAGTCCACTGGCTCACTCGCTGGCGGTTGCGCGCCCTCCGGCGCTGCGTCGAACCAGTGGTAATCGTGATTAGCCGTGATGCCGTTCCAACCTCGGTAGTTAGGCTTGATCAGGTTGTGCGCCCAGTACACCCCCGTGTCGAGGTTAGCGATCACAATGCC
>JANWUW010000027.1 GCA_025057935.1 Thermoflexales bacterium | reverse complement strand
GCACGCAAGTGCTCTCGAACGTGGTGGGCTTTGTTGGGGGGCAACAAGTGGACTGGGCTGTTGGAGGCGGTGGCATTTGGAGCGCTAGCCCGCTTGTGATCACGAACGGGCAAGTGCTGCACAACCGCGCCGTGCTGAGTGGAGGGTTCTATGGCTTTGCCGGCGGCGGTGGCATCAGCGTCGTGACCGGCAGCTTGCGTGTGAACGGAGGCGTGATTGCTGACAACAGCGTGGTGCAGAACTCGACGGGTGCATTCGAGGCGCAGGGAGGCGGAATCGTTGCGCTTCGCCTAGACGCTGTGCCAACGGACGTTGTGCTGGATGGTGTGCGCGTTGAAGGCAACCGCGTCCTGAGCGCTGCGTTTTCTTACGGTGGTGGAGTTGCGTTGCTGCAAGGCGTGCGTGCGGTGATCACTGGCGGCACGATCATCTCGGGGAACGTGGTGAGCGCTACACAGAACGCGCACGGCGGCGGCCTAGCCGTCGGGTTGTCCTACCAGCCAAGCGGCTATGTGGCGCCAACTCTGGATTTGCACGACAGCGCAATGCGCAACAACGTTGCTGAAGCGACCGCGAACGCTGTAGCGGACGCGATCACGCCCACCGTCTTCGGCGGTGGCGGGTTCGTCGGACATGGTGTGGCGTTCACCATGACCCAGTTCGCGGCGGTGGGCAACCGCGTGAACTACGCTGGCAGCTCGTTGACTAACACGAGCGGCTTTGGGGGTGGGGTGAGCTTCTTCGCTCATGCTGGAGGTGTAGCCAATGCAGCGGAGATCCGCGGCAATGAAGTGCGCGGCTTTCGATTTGTAGGTGGCGGAGGGGTGCACATAGGCGGCGACGACTTTCGATTGAGAAACACAACCATTGCTGAGAACCACGCTGAGTCCTCCAGCGACCCCAGCGCGGGCGTGTCCGGCGGGGGTGCATACGTCAACTGGGGCAGCGCGCACTTCGACAATGTTCGCGTGCTAACCAACGTGATCACAGGCACCCAGTTCGCGGCTGGGGGCGGCGTGAGCGCAGATGGCACCTTGCAAGCTGTGCGTCTTACTGCGCGCGCGAACCGATCGCGCGTGGGAGGTGGAGTGTTTGTGAATAGCGCTGGGCTCGCCCATCTCGACGAAAGCACGATCGCGTCAAACCAAGTGAGTGGCGATGGTGGAGGCATCAACGTTGATGGCACGTTGTTCGTCACGCGCACTGCTGTGGTGAGCAATACTGCGCTGCAGGGTGGCGGCATCGCAGTAGGCGGTGGCGCGCTGCTCCACGCACGCCAAGTTACCCTGACGCACAACCTAGTGACAGGCGCCAGCTTCGCACAAGGGGGTGGCTTGTTTGGTGGAGGAAATGCGTTTGTTGCGGAGAGCATGATCGCGCACAACCGCGCCGAAGCGCCTTACGCAGCCGGGGGCGGCGTCTACCGTTACGGAGGCGTGCTGCATTTGAGCAGCAGCACTTTGGACAACAACCTTGCCGCAGGAGGAAGCGGTGGTGCGAAGGCAGGAGGGCTGTACCTCGCCAACAGCGTTGGCTTCGTCACCAACACGCTGATTGCGCGCAATGTTGCCTCCGCAACAGCGCTTGTGCTGGGTGGCGCGGCATGGATCACAGAGACGACGCTCGCGCTCTCCGGCGTTGATCTGCTCACCAACACTGCGCGCTCGCAGGACAGCGTCGCCAAAGGCGGCGGTGTAGCGCAGGAGCTGAACGCAACGCTGACGTTTGTGGGCAGCCAAGCGGTGGGCAATGTAGCGCGATCGGCAAACAGCGAAGCGTATAGTGGTGGCTTCGACGTGGCGAACACCGCTACGCTGCTGATCACGCATTCGCGCGTGGTGAGCAACGCAGCCATTGGCGGCAACAACAGTGGCAGCGGTGGGATTGGCAACGAAGGCTTCGTGCGCGTCCTCACCTCTACGATTAGCCGCAACGCAGTGCTGAGCGTCACATCCGGTGTGCCTGTAGGTGCTGGTGGCGGCATTGGCAGCGGCGGCGCACTGCACATCGAGGCATCCAGCATCGTGAGCAATGTTGCGGGCACAGGCGTTGGCCTGAACACCTACGGCAGCGCGCAGACGCACATCTTGAACAGCACGCTGAGCGGCAACCAAGCCGGCAGCGGCGGCGTTGGCGGCGCAATCTTGACGGGCACAGCGCGCCTGACGCACACTACAGTTGCCAGCAACACGGGCGTCGGTGTTGCCATCGGTGGGACAGGTCTCACCATCCGCGCTACGGTTGTTGCACATCACAGCAGCAACTGCGTCAACTGGGGCGGGAGCGTGAGCAACAGCGACTACAGTGTGAGTGACGATGGGAGCTGCAGCACCTTCTTCGTCGGCACGAACGCGCTGAACAATGCATCGTTCACGCGCCTTGCGCCGCTTGCGTTCCATGCTGGCACAGGTACGTGGTATCACCCCACGCTAATCGGCAGCGTGCTGCACGAGCGTGTGCCAGTAGGCGATTGTCCGACAACGGATCAGCTTGGTCAGCCACGCCCCGGCGTGTTGGCATGCGATACGGGTGCGTTTGAGCTGCAGAGTTTCTTCCGCGTCTTTGCGCCGATTGTGCGTCGCGCATCGTGAAGAAGGAGTGGGGTGGGCTCGTTTTTGAGCCTGCCCCACTAACCGATCTTGACAAGAGAGGTGTGGAAGCTGTGAAACCAAGATTCACTCGCCGTCAACTGCTTCGTGCAAGCGCATTGGCAAGCCTGGGTGCGCTGGCGGCTGCTTGTGGGGGCGGCGCGTCGCCTGAGCAGTCTGCGCAGCCTGAGCCTGCGCCGACCGAGGCGCTTGAGCCGATCCCCGGCGTGCCAAGCGAGCGCCCGCGCGCTCCGATTAATCTGAAGGAAGTGCCGCGCAACCGCACGCTGATCGTGAACTACGGCGGCGCGGGCGGGCAATTCACCAATCAGGGCATCACCAATCCGTGGGCGATCGGCTTTAATCACCAAGAGGGCAACGCCTTGCTTTGGGAGCCACTGTTCTACTACTCGGTGTTCGCCAACAGGGAGATCCCCTGGCTTGCCGAGAGTGGCGAGTATAACGAGGACTACACTGAATTGACGATCAAAATGCGTCAGGGCGCGGAGTGGAGCGACGGCGTGCCGGTCACGTCAGCGGATGTGAAATACACGCTGGACACGCTGATCGAGAACGACGCGCTCAGCTACCACGCGCAAGTCGCGGAGGCGGTCAAGGAAGTGCAGGCGCCTGACGAGCGCACGGTGATCATCAAGTTCAACAAGCCCAGCCCGCGCTTCAAGTTCGAGATCCTCAGTCTTAAGTTCGACACCGGCATACCGATCCTGCCCAAGCACGTCATGGAGCAGATGTACGACGTGGTGGCGGTGCCGGGCGACGACGACATGGTGCACAGCGGCATGTTTAACACCGTGCAGACGCCGCAGCAGAAGGTCTTCGACCTGCGCGAGGATTGGTGGGGCTTCAAGACCGGCTTTCAGAAGAAGCCCGATGTCGAGCGCGTGTTAGTGATCCCGATCAGCGACATGACCACTGCCGCGCAGCGCGTGGTGAACAATGAAGTGGACGCCACAATCGACATGCGTCCTTCGTTGATCCGCAGTGTCGTCGAGCAGAATCCGAAGATCATCACTCACACAGGGCGCCAAGAGCCGCTCGGCTACGTGGATTGGTGGCCCAACTCGCTCTGGGTGAACACGCAGCTCCCGCCTTACAACAACCCCGATTTGCGTTGGGCAATTAGCTTGGCGATCGACCGCGACACCATTGACCGCTTTGCCTTCAACGGCGTCAAGCTCACCACGATCTTCCCGTATCCCGAGTATGAGACGCTGAAGCCCTATCTCGACCGCGTGCGCGCGCGCGGCGAAGCGCTGGGGGTAGGGCGGTTCAGCCTCGAGGAGAGCGCAGTGCGCATGCAACGCGCTGGCTTCACCAAGGACGCTGAGGGCTTCTGGGTGAAAGATGGGCAACGCGTCAACGCCACCATTCACGGCTTCGAGGTGATCCATGCCGACATCGCGCCGATCTTGGTGGAGATGCTGCGGCGCGGTGGTTTTGAGGCGTCAGTGAACTTTGGCACGGATGCATTCCAGCGCATGGTGGACGGCCAGCCTGGCTTGTATCTCTACGGGCATGGCGGCAGTTTGATCGACCCCTACGCGACGTTGGAGCTCTACCATAGCCGCTCTAGCCAACCCACGCAGGCGGGCATCGGCGGCAGCAACCGCTTCTCGCGCTATAACAATCCCGAGTTTGACCGCCTCGTGGATGAGATGAGCGTGATCCCGCCTGGCGACGCGCGCCTGTTCGCGCTGTTCGAGAAGGCGATGGACATCTACTGGGGCGAAATGATTGACGTCCCGCTCATCCAGTGGTTGCATCGCATCCCTTACAACACCACCTACTGGACCAACTGGCCTACGCAGGAGAACCCTTACCTCAACGGCGCGTTCTGGCACTACACCTTCCCGCTGTTGGTGCTTAACCTGAGAGCGGCGGCGTGAGGCGCTATGCAACTAACCTACCTGATCCGGCGGCTGGCGTTTTTGGTCTTCGTGGTGTGGTCGGCGATCACGCTGCTGTTCTTCCTGCCGCGCCTTTCGCCCATCAACCCAGTGCGCGAGCGCTTTGCTGAGCTACAGCGGTCCACCGGCTGGGCGCCGCGCGACTTGGAGCGGTTGGTGAAGGTGTATGAGGTCAAATTTGGCTTGAACAAGCCGCTGCATGAGCAGTACCTCGAGTACATGGGAAGCTTGCTGCGCGGCGACCTCGGTTACTCGATCATGCGCTATCCGCGCACAGTGGGCGATTTGATCGCGCAGGCGCTGCCGTGGACGATTGGCTTGCTCACGGTAACCACGCTGCTCACCTTTGCGATCGGAACGGGCATCGGCGCGCTCGCAGCGTGGCCGCGCAGCCCACAGTGGGTGAAGGGCATGGTCACGCCTCTGGTGGTGTTAGCGGCGATCCCGCCCTACCTGCTCGGCTTGCTGCTCATCTACTTCGTCGCTTTTCGCGCCAAGCTGTTGCCGATGGGCGGCGCATACACCTTGGGGCGCTTCGCCGAGCCTGAGCTGAGCATGCCGTTCCTGCTGGATGTTGCGCGCCACGCTATCTTGCCTGCGCTATCGCTCATCCTCTCCACAGTTGGCTTCTGGGCGCTTGGGATGCGCGGCATGGGCGTCACGGTGCAAGGTGAGGACTACGTGACGTTCGCCGAGCACAAGGGATTAGACCTTTCGCGCATCTTCTACGCCTACTATGTGCGCAACGCGATTCTGCCGCAGGTCACAGCGCTTGCCCTGGCGTTTGGCAGCATCGTGTCTTCGGGGATCTTGGTCGAGTATCTCTATGGCTTCCCAGGGCTGGGATCGCTGCTCAACGCAGCGATCCTCGCTAATGACTTCTTCGTTATCTATGGCATTGGCTTGATCACCATTCTGGCGGTGGCGGTGAGCATGATGGTGGTGGACTTGCTCTATCCCTTGCTCGACCCGCGCATCCGCTACACCCGCGCCTGAGGTGAGAAATGGAGCTTGCTCTTGATCCGCATGCCCCAGTGACGCAACCGAGCCAGCTCACGCTGGTGCTGCGCTACCTGCGGCGCAACCCAAGCCTGGTTGTGGGGGTGCTGCTGTTGCTGTTCCTGGTGGGCTTCGGCGCGATCGGCTCGTTGCTGATCGACACCAGCACGCGGGCTTATCCGCTGGCAGCACCGCCTGTGCAACCGCCCAGCGCCCAGTATCCACTCGGCACCGACCGCGACGGACGCGACTTGTTAGCTGTGATGGTGCGCGGTGTGCTGCTCACCGGCGCAGTCGGCTTGATGGCGGGCACGGTGGGGATCGTGGTCGGCACGGTGGTGGGGTTTTTGGCAGGCTACTTCGGCGGCTGGGTGGACGCAGTGATTCGATGGCTAACCGAGGTGCTGATGACCATCCCGCCGCTTGTGCTGCAAGTGATCGTCGCCAGCACCATTGTGGACAAGAACAAGGTCACCATCTTCACCATGGCAGGCGTGGCGTCGGTGCTGGCGTGGATGGGCACGGCGCGCATGGTGCGCGCCCAAGTGCTCAGCCTGCGCGAGCGCGCTTTCGTCAGCATGGCGCGCCTCTCCGGCATGGGCGATCTCGAGATCATCTTCCGCGAGCTGATGCCGAACATGTTGCCCTACTTGGCAGCGAGCTTTGTCGGCGCGGTGATGGGCGCGATTGGCGCCTCGTTCGGCTTGGAAGCGCTTGGCTTAGGACCCGTGCGCGAGCCGACCATCGGCATGACCATTCGCTGGGCGGTGTATCACTCGGCGATTTTCAACCAGTGGTGGTGGTGGGTGCTGTGGCCGGTGTTGGCGCTGATCCTCATTTTCGCTTCGCTCGCGCTGATCAACCGCGGGCTGGATGAGCTGGCAAACCCGCGCGTGCGGAGGACGGAATGACGGCAAACGCAATGCCCGTGTTGCGCGTGCGCGACCTGCGCGTGACCTACTACACCGATGCAGGGCGCGTCGCTGCAGTCAACGGTGTGAGCTTTGATCTTGCGCCCGGCGAACGGCTCGGACTGGTGGGGGAATCGGGCTGCGGCAAATCCACATTAGCGTTGGCGCTGATGCGCATGATCAAGCCGCCGGGGCGCATTGAATCCGGCAGCGCCGTAGTGCGCACCGCCCAGGGCGAGATCGACCTGCTTACGCTCGACGAGGCGGCGATGCGCAAGGTGCGCCTCAGCGTGATCAGCTACATCCCGCAGGGCGCAATGAACGCGCTCAATCCCGTGTTGCGCGTCGAGCAGCAAATGCTCGATGCTCTGCAGGCACATATGCCGCAGATGCCGCGCCGAGAGATGCTCGCGCGCGCTGAAGCGGCGCTCGAGTCTGTTGAGCTGAGCCGCGATGTGCTTCGCCGTTATCCGCATGAATTAAGCGGCGGCATGAAGCAGCGCGTGTGCATCGCCATTGGGATCTTGCTCAGCCCGCGCGTGATCATCGCTGATGAGCCGACCAGCGCGCTCGACGTAGTGGTGCAGCGCCAAGTGATGGAGACGCTGCGGCGTGTGCAAGAACAGCTCGGCGCCAGCCTTATCTTGATCGGTCACGACATGGGGCTGATGGCGCAAGTGGCGCACCGCGTGGCGGTGATGTATGCCGGCCAGTTTGTCGAGATCAGCCCTGTGCACGCCATGTTCACCCAACCGCTGCATCCCTACGCGCAGGCGCTGATTCAGAGCCTGCCGCGCTTGGAAAACCGCGGCGTGTTCCACGGCTTGCCCGGCATGGCGCCTTCGCTGTTGCGCTTGCCATCGGGATGCGCCTTTCACCCGCGCTGTGCCTACGTGATGGACGCCTGTCGGCGCGAGGCACCGCCGACGGTGTCCACGCCCGACGGGCGCTTGGTGCAATGCTATCTCTACGCTGCTGCTAAGGAGGGAGAATCTGCGGCGATGCAGGAGCGCGCGTCACCACAACCTCAGGAGGGCATGCGAGCATGACGCCATTGCTAGAGCTGCGCGCTGTCGGCAAGGTGTACACGCGTGGGGTGTTCGCGCGTGAGCGCGTGGTCGCACTGAAGGGCGTTGATCTTGTGATTGATGAGTCGCGCCCGCGCATCATTGCCGTTGCAGGCGAGAGCGGCAGCGGGAAGAGCACGCTTGGCTTGTTGGTGCTGGGCTTTTTGCAGCCCACGGAGGGAGCAGTGCTGTACCGCGGCAAACGTGTGGACGCGTTGCGCGGCGCTGAGTATTGGCGCTTTCGGCGCGAGGTGCAGGCAGTTTTCCAAGACCCCTTCGCGGTGTTTAACCCTTTCTACAAGGTGGACCACCTGCTCCAAGTACCGATCGAGAAGTTCAAGCTCGCGCCCTCGCGTCAGGCGGCGCGCCTCATGATGGAGGACGCCCTGCGCGCCGTGGGCTTACGCCCTGAAGAAGTGCTCGGTCGTTTCCCGCATCAGCTCTCGGGAGGGCAGCGGCAGCGCATTGCTGTGGCGCGCGCGCTTTTGCTCAAGCCGCGTCTGCTCGTCGCCGATGAGCCAGTTTCGATGGTGGATGCCTCGCTGCGCGCCACGATCTTGGAGAGCCTGCGGCACATGCGCGATGCGCACGGCGTTTCGATCCTCTACATCACGCATGACCTAACCACAGCCTATCACGTTGCCGACGAGATCCTTGTGCTCTACGCCGGGCGCGTGGTGGAGTCGGGCGAGGTCGAAGCCGTGATCCGCGCGCCGAAGCACCCATATACGCAGTTGCTCATAGACTCGATCCCATGGCCTGATGTCTCCCGAGTGTGGGGCGCGGCGCCAATGACAAAGCGCGACGGCACAGAGGCGCGCGCAAACACAGGCTGCCGCTTTGCGCCGCGTTGCCCAGCAGTCATGCCGCGCTGCTGGCAAGTTCCACCGCCGACCTATCACCTTGGCTTGCGGCGCGCCGTTGCGTGCTACCTATACGAGCAGGAGGCAGAGAAGTTCAACCCCGCTGAGCCTCAGTGCATGGCAGCGCGGTAGCAGCTTGTTATACTGCGGCTGTCGCGTCATGGGCACGACAACGCAGACCCCGCGCATGTTTCGCAAAGTGCTGATCGCCAACCGCGGCGAGATCGCCGTGCGCGTCATCCGCGCTTGCCAAGAGTTGGGCATTGGCACAGTGGCGATTTACTCCGATGTGGATCGCAACGCGCTCCACGTGCGGCTCGCTGATGAGGCGTATCACATTGGTCCACCCCCTTCTCGCGATTCCTACTTGCGCATTGACAAGATCATTGACGTCGCGCGCAAGTCTGGCGCTGACGCGATCCACCCTGGCTACGGTTTTCTCGCTGAGCGCGAAGACTTTGCCCAAGCGTGCGCTGACGCGGGCATCGTGTTTATAGGGCCTTCGCCGAGCGCCATTGCGAAGATGGGCGACAAAGCGGTGGCGCGCGCTACCGTGCAGAAAGCTGGCGTGCCAGTGGTGCCTGGCACCGAGGGCGAAGCCAACCTAAGCGACGACGAGCTGCTGCGCCTCGCGCCGAAGATCGGTTTCCCCTTGCTGATCAAGGCGAGCGCAGGCGGTGGCGGCAAGGGGCAGCGCGAAGTGCACAGCCTCGAGGAGATGCCAGCGCTGCTCGCCAGCGCGCGTCGCGAAGCCGAGAGCGCCTTCGGGGATGGTTCGGTATACCTTGAAAAGCTGGTCGAGAACGCGCGCCACATCGAGTTCCAAATCCTCGGCGACCACCACGGCAACATCATCCACCTCGGCGAGCGCGAGTGCAGCTTGCAGCGTCGGCGCCAAAAGTTGGTCGAGGAGGCGCCCTCGCCTGTGCTCACGCCAGAGCTGCGCGCCAGGATGGGCGAGATGGCAGTGCGTGCGGCGCAAGCCGTGAACTACGTCAACGCCGGCACAATCGAGTTCTTGCTCGACAAGGATGGCAACTTCTACTTCATGGAGATGAACACGCGCTTGCAGGTCGAGCATCCCGTCACCGAGCGCGTCACTGGCGTGGACATCGTGAAGGAGCAGATTCGCATCGCACGCGGGCGCAAGCTGCGCTATCGCCAAGAGGACATCCAGATCAACGGCTGGGCGATCGAGTGCCGCATCAACGCAGAAGACCCCTTCGCGAACTTCATGCCCAGCACTGGCAAAATCACGCGCATCCACTTCCCCACAGGTCCCGGCGTGCGCGTGGAGAGCGGCGTATACGAAGGCTACGAGATCACGCCTTACTACGACTCGCTGATTGCCAAGTTGATCGCTTGGGGCGACACGCGCGCGGAGGCGCTGCTGCGCATGCGGCGCGCTCTCAACGAGTTCCGCATCATGGGCGTGAAGACCAACGTGCCGTTCCATCAGCAGCTTTTCCGCTCGACGCGCTTCCAAGCAGGGCAATTCGACACGCGCTTTGTCGAGGACCGCTTCGTGCTTGAGGAGGAAGACCCCGGCTACGGTGAGGTTGCCGCGCTGGTGGCGACCATGATCGCGCACCAACAGGGTCGGCAAGCGGCTGAGCACATCGAACGCGGCGAAGTCGGCGGCATCTCGCCATGGCGCTGGGGGATGCGCCGCTGGTGATCGCGCATGTGGAACACGCCCGAGCGTCGCGCTTGGCTGATCCTCTTCGCAGCGCTGTTCACCTGTTGCGCTTTGGCGGTGGGCGTGCCTGCGAGCACGTGGGCGCTGATCAACAGCGCCACTGCTGAGGCGCCCATGGAGGTGCGCCTGCGCGCAGGCATTTTAAAGACGTTCTCACGATTCGAGCAGGAGCGCGACGCGCGCGTTGTGGCGCTCGAGGGCAGGGCGGTTGAGGAAGGCACAACGCTCATCGCCGGACCGGAGTCAGTTGGTTTGCTCACCGTTGGTGGAAGCAGCAGCGACGCTCCAGCCATCAACATCCAGCTCTACGCCGACACTCGCCTGCGCCTGGATCGCGCGCGTTACAAGCGCTTTCACATCGCCAACCGCGCCGACGAGTTCGTGTTTGCGTTGGAGCAGGGGCGTGTGCAAATCGTGGTCGAGGCATCGGCTGAGCGCCGCTTCACGCTGCACGTGCATAGTGACCTTGGCACAGTAAGCACCGAAATGCCCGGCGCGTATTCCATCGAGCGCGCAGGCGAGGAGCTGCGCGTTTTCGTCGCTCAGGGCATCGCGCGCGTGGCGGACGCGAACGCACAACGCTCCATTCAAGTGAGCGGAGGACAACGCACGCTGATCACGCGCGCGCGCGGGCTTGCGGGTGTGCTGCCGCCTGTGCGCAATCTCATTCGCAACGGCAACTTCACAGCACCGCTTTCGCGCGACTGGGAGATCGAAACGCTCGTGATCCAAGGCAGCACTGTCACAGGCACTGCGACCATCCGCGACGCAGGCGGGCGACCAGCATTGTTTTTGGAGCGCACAGGCAGCGGTATCAGTTGGGGGCGCACAGGCGTGCGCCAGGTCATCAACGAGAACGTAGTCGATCGTCGCTCGCTGCAGTTGCGCATTGACTTTCGCATCTTGTATCAGGAGATCCCGGTGTGTGGAGGCGAGGGCAGCGAGTGTCCTCTCATGGTGCGGATAGACTATCGCACGAAGGACGGGCGCGATGCATTCTGGATTCAGGGGTTTTACGCTTCGGGAACGCCGAGCGGCACTTCGCTGCCTGACTACATCCGCTCCAATCCACAAAACAAGCACATCGCACGGCGGTTGAATGCGCCCGAGCCGCCTTTCGAATCTGGCAACTTGTTGGCGCTCATCCCAGACATGCAGATCGTGAAGTCCATATCGATCTACGCCGAAGGACATGCGGTGCGCACTCAGGTGAATACGGTTGAGTTGCTGCTTCAAGATTGAGGCGTTGGAAGTTGGCTGATTTGAGAATGTCTCGTTCCTATGCAGGGCGGGAGCAAGGATTGCCAAAGAGGCATGTTCGAGAAGCGCCACGATACAATTGTGTGAACATGCAAGCTCGTGTGTGGACCCAGATTGTGAGTGTGACGATGGTCATCGGCATGCTGGCGGCATGCTCGCCGAATGTCCCTCGCGTTAAGCCGACCGAGACGCCGACTGAAGCTGCAGCGATGACCCAAGGAGTGGCGCTTGCGCCTGAGGAGCGCTTCGCGCCGATCGACCCGTTCGAGATGCAGAAGCGACTGGGGCGCGGCATCAATGTCGCTAATGCGCTCGAGGCGCCACGCGAAGGAGACTGGGGCATTGTCATCGAGGACTACTTCTTCCCGCTCATTCGCCAAGCTGGTTTCGATACTGTGCGCATTCCCATCCGCTGGTCGGCGCATGCGCTTCGTGAAGCGCCATACACCATCGACCCAGCCTTCTTCGAGCGCGTGGACTGGGTGATCGAGCAAGCGCTCAACAGCGATCTCAACGTAGTGATCAACGTGCATCACTACGAGGAGTTGTTCGAGAACCCAAATGCTGAATGGGATCGCTTCCTCGCCCTTTGGGATCAGATCGCCACGCGTTACAAGGACTTACCGCCGACGGTG
>JANWUW010000014.1 GCA_025057935.1 Thermoflexales bacterium | reverse complement strand
CTCGATCTGCTCGCTGAACATGAACAGGTGCTGCACACCCCAACGCTGCGCGCGTTCTAGCGACTCCGCCCACGCGTCGAGGCAGCGCGCGTGGTCTTGGGCGTCGGTCAACGAGCCACCAGCGTCGTCGAACGTGGAGTTAATCACGCAGCCGTATTGGCGACAAGCGTGGGCAAGCTCGTCCATGAGCGCGCCCTTGCTACGCCACGCCCACACGTCAAGGTGGTGGATGCCGAGCGCTGCAAAGCGCGCAGCGCGCTCCGGCAGCGGCACATCGCGAAACCAGAAGTCGGCGTAACCAGTGAGGATCATCCTTCACAAGGGTGCACCTTCAGCGTGCCGATGCGCACGCCGCCATCTGGCGTGCGCGCGGGCGAGTTGACCACGGGCAGGCGCGCGCCGCTGGCGAGGTCGTATAGCCCCACCACTACGTCGTACGAGCCGGGCACAGTGTCGGGCGAGAGCACAAGCGGATGAGGGTCTGGGATGATCTCGTGTGCAGACCAAATCGTAGTGGGGTAGCTGCCGCCGCGCGGCATGCCGTCGTGCTGCGCTACGATGCGCCCTTGCTCGTCGCGCACGTGCACGAAGACTGTGTAGTCTTGTTGTAGGGCAGCGCCGCGCCACGTGAGCGTGAGAGTGAGCGATTTGCCAGCACATGCGGAAAGCTCGCCCGCTAGCGCATTAACGTGCACATCGCTGCTTAACGGCAACCAGCGCACGCCTGCAGGCGCTTCAGCATCCAGCGGTATCTTCACGCGCCCCGCGATGACCTCTGGGCTGCCCTCAAGCCAGCGTATGCTGATCTCGTAAGCGCCGGGCGGAAAGTTGGTCTTGGGCACAAGCATAGGGAAGTCGTACCACGCCTCTTCGCCGCGGTGAAAGCGCGTGGTGTGGATCAAGCGCGAGCGCACTGGAAGCCCTTCGCCGCGAAGGATGAAGATCGGCTGCACGCGCAGGGTGCGGTTGCCGATCGGTGCGCCTGCGCGCACGCGCACACGCACGATGATCGGAGCGCCGGGCTGCGCTACGCGTGAGCTTGCAGCAACGCCTGTCACTGTCCAACCCTCGCCTAGGTCAAAGGTGCCCTCAGCGAGCATGGTTGATGGGATCAGCGGTGAGGCGACGCGTTGCCACACGGTCATTGGCGATCCCCAAAAACGCTCGTCTGCGAATTGCGCGATCGGGCGGTATAGCGCGCGGAACCAGTCTTCCTTTTGAGGGTCTTGGTCGTAGATTGCGTTCACGTGGCTGAGCGCGACGAAGTCGGGTTGCGTGTTGATCAGCGACGCCAAGAAGTCGCCGCGGCGGATCGCGCCAAGCTGCGAGGGCGTGGTCAAGCCGAGGAAGTCGAACGTAGTGCGTTGGGCGTAGTAGCTCATCACGCCAAGCTCGGTCACGCCTAAGGTAGCCGCGGATGGCGTGTGCGCAGCAATCCAACGCCCCACGCGCTCGTACACGTCCACTTTTGCCTCCGGCAGCACCTTGGATGCCAGCGCTTCTGGGGGTGGCGGCGTTGCGCCGCGCACAACGCGCGCGATTTGAACGTCCGCGACGAGCAGCGGTGCGAGCGTGAGCATCGCAGCGGCTGCTACGAGCAAACGGTGCTGCCTGAGCTGCGCCACGCCGACCCCCAACGTCAACGCGAGCGCAGGCACAAGCGGCGCGTAATACCAAACGTAGGGCGCGACGTTGAGCAGCGCATACCCGAGCAGATGCAGCAGCGCCCAACCAATGACGCCAAGCTGCAGCGCGTGATGATGCCGCATCAGCCCCGCAATGCCTGCAGCGAGCGGCAGCGTCAGCACGGTGAACAAAGGCGTGAGCTGCACGTAAGCGCGCACCAGAACCTCGACTCCCTGCAGAAAGGTGGTGCCTGGGTAAAAGCCAGTGAGACCGCTCATGGCTTGAGCGGTCTTCGTCTGCAGCGTGGTGGGCAGAGGTGAGCCGAACTGTAGCGTTAAGAAGATCGCTAGTGGCGCGTAAGCCATCAGCGTGCCGAGCGCGAGTCGCCCAAGCGCGCTGCGCAGCGCTGCTGCCCTTGCGCGTTGGCGGTGGCGCGCGAACAACAGCACGGCGCTCAAACCCCACACAAGCGCAGCATCGCCGCGCAGCCCAATCGCTATGCCGTTGAGCAGCCCAGCCACAAAGGCGCGCCCAGCTTGTGCCGCGATCAGTGTCCACGTTGCTAACGCAAGGAACAATGGCGTCTCAAAACCAACCGTGAGCCACAACAGCGGAAAGCCCAACGCAAATGCCCCAGCGAAGAAACCCGCCGCTGGCGCTTCGCTTTCGCGCCCGATGTGGAACAGTCCCAGCGCCAAGCCGATGAGCGCAGTGATGCCGATGAGATTGCTTGCAGTGGGCACGTCAGCGCCGAGCGCGGCAGGAAGGGCAAGCAGCAGGGCGTAGAGCGGCGCCGTGGTGATCAGCACGCGTTCGCCGCCAGCGGGATTGAAGACAAACCCACGCCCGTTGGCGAGGTTTTCGGCGAAGCGATACGTGATGAAGGGATCATCGAAGCGCACGCCCCACGTGGCAATGCCCAACCCTATGCCGAACAGCCCAAGCCCTAGCGCGGCAATGACAGTGGAGACGCGGGTTCCGCGCATGCTCACACGACGATCTCGCCGCCGTCCACTTCGATGGATTGACCCGTCACGTAGCTTGCCTCGGGCGAGGCGAGAAACGCCACCACGCTGGCTACCTCCTCCGGCGTCCCCAAGCGCCGCATCGGGATTTGTTCAGCTTTGTGTTTGAGATGTGTTCCAGGCGGCCACCCCTCGTTTTGGCAAATGATGGCATCCACTTGGCGCAGCATGTCGGTGAGGATCGAGCCAGGGCACACCGCGTTGACCGTTACGCCGAAAGGGGCGAGGTCCATCGCTGCTGCGCGCGTGAGACCGATTACGGCGGCTTTGGTGCTGCAGTATGCCAAGCAGTTCTTGAAGCCCGTGCGCCCGGCGATGCTGCTGATGTTCACAATGCGCCCATATCCTTGCCGCTTCATGATCGGCGCAACAGCTTTCAGGCAAATGAACACGCCGGTGTAGTTTACGCGCAGCATCATTTCCCATTCCTCCATGTCGAGCTGCTCCATGGGCGTGCCGCGATACACACCAGCGTTGTTCACCCACACGTCGATGCGCCCGAAAGTCTCCAGTGTTTGTTGCACAGCATGATTGACAGCGGCTGCATCGGAAACATCGGCAGGGATGGCAAGAGTGCGCGTGCCGTAT
Source organism: Thermoflexales bacterium (assembly GCA_025057935.1). Lineage (GTDB taxonomy): Bacteria > Chloroflexota > Anaerolineae > J036 > Brachytrichaceae > DRWP01. Next base: position 8,192 of record JANWUW010000014.1, on the reverse strand, counting down.
GCACGGTGCAGGTCGTGCGCTAAGTGCTCGCACTTGTCGCATTGCAGATCGAGGAGCACGATGTGTGCGCCTTCGGCTGCGAAGCGATGGGCGAACGCAGCGCCCAACCCTTGTGCTCCTCCAGTGATCGCCACAACCTGCCCAGCAAAGCGGTGTGCCTGAGGCTTGGTCGGCGAGGCTGCGCTCATGACGCGGATTGTCGCACAGGCGCTCGGGTTAGCGCGTCGGTTTCCTGCAGCAGCTTCGGATGCTTTGTCCACTCACCTAATTGGACGGCAGGCGCATAGGGTATGCTTGGAATATGGCGACACTTGAAATTCCAGACGAGCTTTACGAAGAGTTGCACCGCATTGCTGAGGAGATTGGTCTGCCTGTTAGAGAGCTCGTTATTCAGCACGTTAGGCAACTCGTGCAGAAGCATAACGCGCAAGAGTTGCTCACCCAGCTCGAGAAGCTCAGAGCGGAAGAATCTCCGTCGGCGCTAGAACGTGAGGCTGCAAACTTAATCCAGGCTATGCGCATGGAGCGCGAATCAGAGCTGCTTGCTGCATTGGAGCACAAGTTAGCGCTGCTCACTTCAAGGAGTTCGCACAGTGTCAGCTCGGTGAGCAGAAGCAGTACCGCAGGTCAAGAGCAGTCTGCTGCGCTGGGATGATGAACCACACAGTCTGGGTTGTTGATGCTAGCGCGCTAAGTGAGCCTCTTATAGTAAGCCTCGCTGATGTGGACAAAGATGCAGTTGAGCGCTTCCTCAAGCAAGCGAGAGAACAAGGATGGAAGCTTCTTGCTCCCAATTGCTTATTCTACGAAGTTGTAGGTGCGCTACGCAAAGCTATGGCGCAGTACGTGGAAATTGCTGAACAGCTTCTCAAGTCTCTCATTGCGGAGTTCCCTATTGAGCTGACGAGCTGCAGAGAGCTAGCAGTAGAGGCTTTGCAGATTTCGTGTAAGCACACCCTTTCCTCCTATGATGCTTTCTACGTTGCGCTCGCTAAGCGCCATAGAGCCAAGTTGCTGACCAGTGACGCAAGACTCAAGCGAGCTCTAGCAAGCAAGCCCGAACTAGCAGTGGAAGCATACAGCCTAGAAGATTTGGGACTCTTCAAGGCGGTAGCTGGTTGATTGGGCTGTTCTGGCTGGTACTATTTCTCACCGCACGCCAAGCAATTCCACCTCGAAGGTCAAGCGCGCGTTGGGTGGGATCACGCCGCCGGCGCCGCTCGCGCCATAGGCAAGCTCAGGCGGGATGATCAGTCGGCGCTTGCCGCCAACCCGCATCGTGGCGATGCCTTCCTCCCAGCCGCGAATCACTTGCCCAGCGCCGAGCACGAACTCGAAAGGCTGCCCGCGGCTGTACGAGCTATCAAACTCAGTGCCGTTGTCGAGCCAGCCACGGTAGTGCACGATCACTGTTTGCCCGGGCTGTGGCGTTGGACCCGTGCCCACCACTTCGTCGAGGTATTGCAGCCCCGACGGCGTGCGCACCAAACCACTCGGAGCAGCGCCTTGCTGCTCACCGCTCAGCGAGGGCAGCGACGGCGGGGGCGCAGCAGGCGCGGCGGGCGCAACCGCAGAAGGGCGCGCCGGGATGAAAGCGAGCGCGAAGATCAGCGCCGTCAGCACCAGCAGCCCGATGGAAACGCTCCACGCAATGAAAACTTGGCGCTGAATCATGGCTCACTCGCGGATCACGCAGCAGAGCACCAGCTCACGCGCAGCTTTCACCTCGTCCAAGCGCCGCATTGGCGCGTAGTGCGGCGCTTCTTTGAGCAGCTCGGGTTGCGTGCGCGCCTCCTCGGCGATGCGCAGCATGGCGTCGCAGAAACGATCAAGGGTGTCTTTAGACTCGGTCTCCGTCGGCTCGATCAATAGCGCCTCTGGCACTAGCTTCGGCAGAGGGAAGTAGTTCGTAGGCGGGTGAAAGCCGTAGTCGATCAGGCGCTTGGAGATGTCCAGCGCGACAATGGATGGCGCGCCGGCAATGATGCCCTGCGCGCACGTCTCGTGCATGCAAAAGCGATCGCCGTGAGGGAAACGGTATGTGCCCTTCAGTCGAGCTTGGATGTAGTTAGCGTTCAGCACTGCGTGTTGGCTCACTGCGCGCAGCCCGGCTTCGCCATGCACGCGGATGTAGGTGTAGGCGCGCACCAGCACGCCGAAGTTGCCGTGAAAGGCGCGCATGCGCCCAATGCTGTGCGGGGGTGTGTACCACTCATACACGATGTCGCCGTCCTCCGTCTCCCGCGCGCGCACGATGGGTCCCGGCAAGAAGTCCTTGAGTTTGTCGTTCACCGCCACTGGACCGCTTCCTGGACCGCCGCCTCCGTGTGGCGTGCTGAAGGTCTTGTGGAGGTTGTAGTGGATCACGTCGAAGCCGATCTCGCCCGGCTTTGCGATCCCAAGCAGCGCGTTCATGTTCGCGCCGTCGCCGTATACCAACCCGCCAGCGGCGTGCACCAATTGGCACACTTCCTCGATGTGTTCTTCGAACATGCCGAAGGTGTTGGGGTTGGTGATCATCAGCCCGCACACGGTGTCGTCTAAGTTTGCCTTTAACGCTTCGAGGTCAACGTTGCCGCGCGGGTCAGAAGGCAACTCGACGACGGTCAACCCTGCCATCGCGCTGGAGGCGGGGTTAGTGCCGTGGGCGCTGTCTGGGATCAGCATTTTGGTGCGCTTGTGGTCGCCACGCGCGGCGTGGTAGGCGCGCATCATCAAAATGCCGGTCAATTCGCCTTGAGCGCCGGCGGCAGGTTGCAGGCTCACCGCGCTCATGCCGGCGATCTCCGCTAAGTAGCGCTGCAGCTCATACATGAGGTGCATTGCGCCCTGCACAGTGGCTTCGTCTTGTAATGGATGTATGGCGGCAAAGCCAGTGAGGCGCGCTGCGTCCTCGTTCACGCGCGGGTTGAACTTCATCGTGCAGCTACCCAGCGGATACATCGTAGTGTCCACTGCCATGTTGCGCTGCGAGAGCCGCGTGTAATGACGCACCACGTCCACTTGACTCACTTCAGGCAGCGGCACGTCTTCGCGCAGCAAATCCTCAGGCAGTTCAGCTTCGGGCACATCTGGATCGGGCAAGAGCACCCCTTTCCGTCCTGGCACAGATAGCTCGAAGATCAACGGCTCAGTCACGCGCGCGATCTTACCAGCCTGCTTCGGCGAAGTAAGCGCTCACATCGTAGTGTGCTGCAAGAAGTGCCCTATTAGGCTGAGCGAGATGCGCCTTGTGCAGGCTTACAATGACGCAGACATCTTTAACATGCAGCAGACGGTACAGCGCGCTTCCTCTGGCGACGCGGCATGTGCGGGGGCGGGCTTGGGCACCTCCGAGATGCTTGCGCAGCGTCATCTTCAGCAGCTTCAGAGCGTGGTGCGCCTTGCTTCGCTCGCCACAGCAGCTCTAGTGGTGGCGCTGCCGATTTACTCCCAGAACTTTGGCGCAAGCGGCAAGGAGACGGGGTTGCTGTTTGCCATCCCAGCTTTCATGGCAGCAATGGCGCGTCCCATCGTCGGGCACAGCATGGATCGGCTTGGGCGCAAGCCGTTTCTTGTGCTTTCCGTTGCCTTAATGTTCGTTGCCATGGTGGTGTTCGCGCTGGCGCGTGAGTTCGTGCTCGTAGTGGGCGATCTTGTGCTAGAGACAGACGCGCGCTTCGCGATTGCGATGTTGTTCATCGCGCGCACCATTCAGGGCTTCGCGCTTGGGTTGTTGCTGCTCTCCGCTTACACCATCACGGCGGATCTCGCGCGGCAAGCGGGGCGCGGCGCGAGCTTTGGATACACTGAAGAAGCGCAGTATCGCGGTGGCATCCTCGGCGGGTTGATCGCGCTGCCGATCTTGCTGCTGTTCGGCTTCAACCTGCAGGGTGAGCTGCGCATCACGCAGCAGGTCTGGAGCTTGGTGTTCAGCTTGTTCGCCGTTGGCGTCTTGATCGGCGTCATTCGGGCGTTGCGCTGCGTGCCCGAGACGCGCCCAACGTCGCCGCCGCAGCCAGTGCATCCCACGCGGGAGTGGCGCGCTTTGCGCGAGCTCGACCCTCAGCTCTTCAGGCTGATGGCGATCGTGGTGTTCACCATGGCGTCGTCCTACGGGCTTTCACCGTTCATCCTAGTGTATATCCACGATCGCGTCACGCCAAACTTGGTGTTCATCATGCTGGCGTATTTGCCAGCAGCGCTGGCGTGGGCATTTCTCCCATCGCGGCTTGGGCGAATCGCCGACCGCGTGGGGCGCCGCCTGCCGATTGTGGTGGGCTTGTCCACAAGCGGCGTCTTCTCGATGACGCTGCCGTTCCTACCGCTCGTCTTCCCGCACCCCTGGATGGTGGTCGCGGCCCTCACAGTGTTTGCAACGCTCGAGGCGGTGTGTTACGCTGCTGCTGTGCCGGCGGAGCAAGCGCTGGTTGCTGACTTGCTGGGCACGCACCAACGCGGTATTGGGTTCGGGCTGTACACCCTCGCGCAATCAGTAGGGCAAGTGGTAGGTCCTGTGGTGATGGGTGCGCTCTACGACATGAACCACAGCGGTCCTTTCATAGCAAACGCCGCGATCCTGATCCTCGGCAGCGTGCTGGTCTGGACACTGCTCACTGAGCCACGCCGCGCTGCGATGATACCTCCCTCTACTTGAAGCCTATGACAAACGTCGCTTTGCTCTACGATCCGCTCTTCCTTGAACATGATCATCCTTTCCATCCAGAGAACAGCCGCAGGCTGCAAGCGATCATGCAGCGCCTGCGCGCGAGCGATGTTTGGACGGCGCTGACTTCGCTGCCTTTCACGCCGGCCTCATTTGAGACGCTGGCGCGGGTGCACGCGCCGCGCTACATCGAGCGCGTGTATGCCCTCTCCGCGCGCGGGCAAGCGGCGCTGGACGTGGACACGTATCTGAACAGCGCCTCGTTTTCGGCAGCAGCCTTGGCAGTTGGCGCGAGCATCGCTGCTGCAGAGGCGGTCATGTCGGGCGAGGCGCGACGCGCTTTTGCGCTCGTGCGCCCGCCGGGGCATCACGCCTTCCCCGATCACGGCGAGGGCTTCTGCCTGTTCAACAATGTGGCATTTGCGGCGCTCCAAGCGCTCGGCGAATTAGACGACCACATCGACGGCGCTTGGTCGCCATCAGCGCAGCGTCACCACCGCAATGCAAAGCCAGAGCGCGTGATGATCGTGGACTTTGACGTGCACCACGGCAACGGCACGCAGGCGATCTTCTACGACGACCCGCGTGTGCTGTTCGTCTCTGTGCACGAATACGGTCGTGGAATGTATCCAGGCACAGGCAGCGTGGCGGAGCGCGGCGCTGGAGCAGGGCTGGGCGCAACGGTGAACATCCCCCTGCCGCCAGGCGTGGGCGACTTTGGCTATGCACGCGTCTTCGATGAAGTGATCGTGCCGCTGGCGTACCAGTTTAAGCCGAACGCAATCCTCGTTTCTGCCGGCTTCGACGCGCATTGGCGCGATCCGCTGGCGCACATGGGCGTTTCGCTCGCAGGCTTTGGGCGCATGGTGCGCGTGTTGCGCGCATTGAGCGATGCTTTGTGTGGAGGGCGGCTGATCTTCATCCTCGAAGGCGGCTACGACCTCGAAGTGCTGAGCTGGGCTGTGCTCAACACCTTCCGCGTGCTGCTCGGCGAGGATGACGTGCAAGACCCCATCGGCGCGTGCACCTGTGACGAGTTGCCCGTGGACGAAATACTCGAGGCAGTGCGGCGCGCAGCTATGGTCGAGTGAGCGCGTGAGCTTGCGCTGAAACCTCATTGAGCTTTGCCGCGGTCGTTAGAATTCGCAGCGATGCCTTCAGAGCCAACCATCCTCGTGATCGGCGGCGGGCTGGCTGGATGCGAAGCCGCATGGCAGATCGCAGAGCGCGGCGGCAAAGTGCGCCTCTACGAGATGCGCCCGCGCAAGATGACGCCAGCGCACACCAGCGGCTACCTCGCGGAGCTGGTGTGCAGCAATTCGCTCGGTGCCGATCAGGAGGATAAAGCTCCCGGCTTGCTCAAGCGCGAAATGCGCGCGCTGGGGTCGTTGATCTTGGCGTGCGCTGAGCGGGCTGCTGTGCCGGCAGGTGGAGCGCTCGCAGTAGATCGCGAGATCTTTGCGCGTTTGGTCACCGAGCGCATCGAGTCGCACCCCAATATCGAGGTAGCGCGCGAGGAAGTCACGCGCCTGCCTGAAGACGCCATTGCTGTCGTCGCAACAGGACCGCTCACCTCAGACGCGCTCGCCGAGGACATCGCGCGCTTGAGCGGCAGCGAGCACCTTTACTTCTGGGATGCCATCGCGCCGATCGTAACAGTGGATTCGATCGACTTCAGCATCGCCTTCCGCGGCGGTCGCTATGGGCGCAACCAGAGCGAGGAAGGGGACTACATCAATTGCCCCATGACGCGCGAGGAGTACGAGCGCTTCGTCGACGCGCTGCTGAGCGCTGAGACGGTAACCTTGCGCGACTTTGAGCTGCAAGACGCGCGCTTCTTCGAGGGCTGCTTGCCCATTGAGGTCATGGCGCGTCGCGGGCGCGAGGCGCTTGCCTTTGGTCCGCTGCGCCCGGTGGGCATTCGCGACCCGCGCACAGGAAAACGCCCCTATGCTGTCGTGCAGTTGCGCCAAGACAACGTCGCAGGCACGCTATACAACATCGTCGGCTTCCAGACAAACCTGAAGTTCCCAGAGCAAGAGCGCGTCTTTCGTCTGATCCCCGGCTTGCAAAACGCTGAGTTCGTGCGCTACGGCCAGATGCACCGCAACACGTTCATCAATGCGCCGGTGCTGCTGGAGCCGACGCTGCGCTTCAAGCCGCGTCCGACGTTGTTTTTCGCGGGTCAGATCACGGGCGTAGAAGGCTATGCGGGCAATGCCGCCACAGGTTTGCTCGCTGGGATCAACGCGTTGCGCCTCGCGCGGGGCGAAGCGTTGATCACCTTGCCGCAAACCACCATGCTCGGCGCGTTGTGCCACTACATCACCCACGCCGACCCCAAGCATTTCCAGCCGATGAAGGCGAATTTCGGCATTCTGCCGCCACTGGCGCAGCCGCCGCGCGATAAACGCACGCGCGGGCTTGCCTACGCTGAGCGCGCGCTGCGCGACTTGCGCCCTGTGCTGGTCGAGCTGGGCTTGGCGCACGATGACGCTCTTGTGGTCGGCGCGGCGCCTGACGTCCGCGCCTGATGAGCGCCGGCTTCCTCGCTGGGGTTGATCTCTCTGAGAACGCGCTTGAGCGCGCGCGTCGCGCTGCATCGCACTACATTGACCTCACCAGCAGCAACCCGACGCACCAAGGGCTGCTTTTCCCACCTGAGATCCTGAGCGAAGCTGCCGCGGCTTACTGGCGTGCGCGTCGCTACGATCCCGACCCGCGCGGCGCGCTGTCAGCGCGTGAGGCGATTTGCGCTTACTACGCCCAGCGCGTGCCGCCGCTTCGCCTTTCGCCCGACCAGGTTTTCCTCACCGCCGGCACAAGTGAGGCATACGGCTTGCTGTTCGCGCTGCTCGCTGACCCGGGTGACAACGTGATCGCGCCCGACGTGACGTACCCGCTGTTTGAGCATCTCGCGGCTGCACACCACATCGAGCTGCGCACCTACCGCCTCATCGAGGCGAATGCATGGGCAATTGACGAGGACTCCCTGTTGGCAGCCGCCGACGCGCGCACACGCGCAGTGTTGATCATCTCGCCGCACAACCCAACTGGGATGATCGTGCAGCAACCGATTGCAGCGCTGGAGCGATTGGGCGTGCCGCTCATTTGCGATGAGGTATTCGCCGAGTTCACTTACCGCGCCGCGCACACGCCGCCGCTTGCGGCATTGCATCCCGACCTGCCGGTGTTCACGTTGAACGGCATCTCTAAGATGTTCGCCTTGCCCGATCTCAAGCTAGGGTGGATCGCGTTGAACGCGCCGGCTGCCCAACGCTTTGCAGCGCGGTTAGAGTTGCTCAACGATCTCTACCTCAGCGCGAATTCGCTGGTGCAATTCATGTTGCCGACGTTGTTCGCGCGCGGCTGGGCGTTTGTGGAAGCCATGCGCGCGCGCGTCCGCGAGGCGATGGGCCTTGCGCTGGCGCATCTGGCACAAGTCCCGGGGGGGGGGGGGGGGGCCCCGCCGGGGGGGGGGGGAGAGGTGGCCCCCCGGGGGGGGGGGGGGGGGGGGGGGGGGGGGGTGGAGGAGGGGGGGGGGAGT
>JANWUW010000066.1 GCA_025057935.1 Thermoflexales bacterium | reverse complement strand
TTCTTGCGTCGCCTCGGCGCGCGAAAGTTCGCCGGCGAGGCGCCCTTCGCACATCACGAGGATGCGGTCGCTCATCGCCAGCACTTCTGGCAGCTCGGAGGAGATCATCAGGATCGCCATGCCGCGATGGGCAAGCTCATCAATGAGCGCATGGATCTCCGCTTTTGCGCCCACGTCAATGCCGCGTGTGGGCTCGTCGAGCATCAGCACTTTGAGTTGAGCCGCCAGCCACTTTGCCAGCACAACCTTCTGCTGATTGCCGCCCGAGAGCGCGCTCACTGGCAGGTCAATGCGTGGCGGGCGTAGGTGGAGCTCATGGGCGAAGCGCGTGGCAAGCGCATCTACTGCTGGCCAGCGCACCACGTGCCCGCCGTAAGCAAGTTGGCGCAGCACGGTGAGCGCAGTGTTGTGCTTCACTGTCATGCCCAGAACCAAGCCTTGGACCTTGCGGTCCTCTGGCACGTAGCCGATGCCGAGGCGCAGGGCGTCCTGCGGAGAACGGATGGAGACTGGCTTGCCGTTGAGGCGGATCACACCGCCGTCAATGCGGTCAGCACCGAAAATCGCGCGCGCGACTTCAGTGCGCCCTGAGCCGACCAGCCCGGCTAAGCCAACCACCTCGCCAGCGCGCACGCGGAACGAAATGTTGTGCAGCACGCCGCGCCGCTGCAGCCCTTGCACCTCGAGCACGACATCGCCGAGCTTAGCTGGGCGTTTGGGATAGAGGTTCTCGATGGGGCGGCCGACCATGAGCGCAATGAGTCGCTCGTCGGTAGCTTCTTGGATCGGCAAAGCACCCGCATTGCGCCCATCGCGCAACACCACCACGCGATCGCAGATGGCGCGCACTTCGTTCAGCCGATGCGAGACGAACACCACGCCTAAGCCGCGCGCGCGTAAGCGCTGCACGATCTCGAACAGATGCTGCACTTCTTCGTCGGGCAACGCCGAGGTTGGCTCGTCCATGACGATGAGCTTGGCGTCGAGCGCCAACGCTTTGGCGATCTCAGTGAGCTGTTGGTAGGCGACGGAGAGCTCGCCGACCTTGCGGTTGGGGTCTAAGTTGTGGATGCCGAGTTGTTCAAGGAGCGCGCGCGTCTCGCGCTCACGCCGCGCGCGATCGACGAAACCTAACGCACCGAGCACGCCCGAACGCAACTGCGGGTGGTGCAGGAAGACGTTCTCAGCAACGGTTTGGTTTGGCGTGAGGTTTAACTCTTGATAGATCACCGCTACGCCCAAGCGCTGCGCGTCGGCGGGCGTGCGGATGTTCACTGCTTGCCCGTCCCACAGAATCTCGCCCGCGTCGCGTTGATGCACGCCAGCGAGGATCTTGATCAGGGTGGACTTGCCTGCACCGTTCTCGCCGATCAGCCCGACAACCTCGCCGCGGTCCACGCTGAAGTCCACGCCGTCCAGCGCTTGTGTGCCGCCGAAGCGCTTGCGGATGCCGCGCATTTCGAGGAGCATGGCCTGCTATTGTAGAGTTTGGTATCAGGTTTTGCAGACGCTGCACGTGTTAGGGCTTATTGCAGCGGCTGTTCCTGCCACGGCAAGAGGCACCAAGCCCAGCTCCGCTGGAGCTGAGCGAGCCAGCCTTGAAGCGCAGCAGGGCCGGGGAGCACAGTCTCGGCAGTGCTCCACGTGACGTCGTACACGGGTGAGTCGGGAGGCAGATGTGCGAGCGAGCGCGCCTGCTCGAGAGCGCGCTTGAAGTCGCCCAGCGCGTCCACGAGCCCATGCGTCAGCGCTTGAGCGCCAGTCCACACGCGGCCGCCGCCGATGCGCTCAAACGCTTCTTCGGTGATGGGGCGGTGGGTGAGCACCAAGCGCTTGAAGTCCTCGTAGGCTGTGGTCACTTGTCGCTCGATGATGGCGCGCTGGGCTTCGTTGAGCGGCGCTGCGCTGTTGAGGAGATCAGCGTTTGCGCCGCGCTTCAACACGACTTGCCGAACGCCGAGGCGCTGCAGCGCGCCCTCAAGGTTGAACCGCACTGCAAGCACGCCGATGCTGCCGGTGATAGTGAGCGATTGGGCGATGATGTAGCGCGCTGGCGCTGCGATGTAGTAACCGCCAGAGGCGGCGACGCTGCCCAAGTAGGCAACGATCGGCTTGCGGCGATTCACGCGCGCCACTTCGTGCGCGATGAGATCACTTGCAAGCGCTTCGCCGCCGTTGGAATTGACCACCATCACGATAGCTGCAACTGCGGGGTTTCGCTCTGCGGCGCGCAGCGCCCGAATCACAGCTTGCGCGCTCACTATCCCTCGGCTGATTGGGAGCGGTGCGCTGCTGGGGACGATCACGCCGTTAACGTGCACAACGCCGATGCCGCGCCACCCAAAGGTTTGCGGGCGCAACATCAACGCCTTGCGCGCTTGCTCGAGGGGCATGAGGCGTCGCGCGCTCTGCTGCTGACGGTCAACACGCGTGAGCCAGCGGCGGAACCAACGCGCTCGTGCTGGTTGCGTAGTGGATGGCTCAGCTTCGAGCAGTGACTCGATTTCGTCCTCGTAGGCAAGCGCGTCAATCAAGCCGGCTGCTTGGGCTTCGCGGGCGCTGAGCGGCGCGCGGTCAATCAGGCTGCGCACTGCGTCTTCAGCGAGCTTGCGCCCCTCGGCGATGCCGCGCACCAGCTCTGCGTAGCGCGCTTCCAGCAGCCACTCCGCCTGCGCCCGCGAGGCTTCGGAGAAGTCGCTGCGCGTGAACACGTCGCCCGCGGACTTGAACGGAGAAACGCTCACCACTTCAGCGCGGACGCCAATTTGCTCCAGAGCCTCTTTCAGGAAGACATACTCGCTGGCGATCCCGATCACGTTCCATACCCCTGTAGGGGGCATGATGATCTGGTCGCAGGCACAGGCGACGTAGTACTGGAAGGGGCTGAAGGTCGTGGCGTAGGCGATCACGCGCTTGCTGTTGGCGCGCAGGCGCTGGATAGCGCTGCGCAGGCTTTGGAAAGTTGCTGCGCTTGCATTGCACTCGAGCCTCAGCACGGCGCCGCGCACACGCGGGTCGTGTGCGATCTGTTCCAAAGCACGCTCGAGCTCAAGCACGCTGTTCGGTGATGCAGGCGCGAGCAGCCCGAAGCGTCGGAGCAAGCGCGCTGGCGGTGTCGCTTCGGGCTGAATCTCCTCTACAGGCCCGACCACGGGCACATACACGTAAGGCGAAAGTTGACGATGTCTGCGCCGCGCATTGCGGATGGCGGTCCACTGCGCGCGCAGCCACACGCGCAGGTGATGCATTTCACCGCATTCTATGCTTTGACAGCGTTCCCAAGCGGGAACGAAACGTGAAACAAGCTTAAACCAAGCAAGTACAATCCCCAGCGATGGAGATCACTTGGTACGGCCACGATTGCTTTCGCCTCGCGGAACGTGCAACGCTCACCATTGTCACAGATCCCTACGACGCAAGCGTGGGCCTAGAGCCGCCGAAGCTGCGCGCTGATGTCGTGACGATCAGCCGCGATGACCCGGCGCACAACAACCTTGGCGCTGTGGTCGGCGCACAGCGCGGAGACGTGCGCAAGATCACCGGCCCTGGCGAATACGAGATCGGCGGCGTGTTTATCACGGGGATCGGGATGCGTCCGGAGAAGAAGTCCGCGACCGCGCAGCGCTGCACAGTGTATGCCTTTCATTTCGATGGGCTCAACGTTGCGCATCTTGGCGGGCTCTCATTTGTTCCCTCGCAAGCGCAGATTGATGCGCTAGAGACCGTGGATGTGTTGCTTGTGCCCATCGGGGGTGACGGCGAGCTTTCGCCGGCTCAAGCTTCTGACGTGATCAGCATGATCGAGCCGGGCATCGTTATCCCCATGGGCTACAGCGGCAAGAGCGGCAAAGAGGCACTTGCGCGCTTCCTCAAGGAAATGGGCGTGGCTGCGCCGAAAACAATTGAATCGCTCAAGATCACCAAAAGCCAAGTTCCGGAAGAAACCCAGGTGGTCTTGTTGGAGCTGAAACATTGAAGCCATGGCTCGCCTGGTGCTTAGCTGGAACGTTCGCCCACAAGAGGAAGCCGCGTACTACGAGTTCATTGTTCAAGAATTTGCCCCAGCGCTCTCTCGCGTGGGCATTGAGCTGGAGGAAGTTTGGCTGACGTTGTATGGCGAAGGTCCACAAGTGATTGTGTCTGGAAACGCACCGAGCCGTGAGGCGTTACAGCAGATGTTGGAAACCGAGGAGTGGAAGGAGATCGAAGCACACCTCAAAACTTTGGTGACCGATTACCGACTCCGCATTTTCGATTGAGGAGGAAGGCGATGGCGAAAAAAGTGGTGGCGATGATCTTAGCGGGTGGGCGCGGCAGCCGCTTGAGCGTGCTGGCGAACAAGCGCGCAAAGCCCGCCGTCCCGTTTGCCGGCAAATATCGCATCATTGACTTCACGCTCTCCAACTGCGTGAACAGCGGCATTTACACTGTTGGCGTGTTGACGCAATACCGGCCGCGCTCGTTGCAAGACCACATCCGCAACGGCGCGCCGTGGGACCTTGACCGCCTCAACGGGGGCGTGTGGATTCTGCAACCCTACTTGGGACGCATGAACACCCGCTCGGAGTGGTACGTCGGCACTGCTGATGCTGTGTATCAAAACCTCGACTTCATCCGTGGCGCCCAAGCTGATATTGTGTTAGTGCTCTCTGGCGACCACGTATACAAGATGGACTACACTAAGCTGCTACGCTTTCATGAGGACAACCAAGCCGAAGTGACCGTCTCGGCGCTTCAGGTAAGGGAAGAAGAGGCGCACCGCTTCGGCATTTTGCAGGTCGATGCCAAGTATCGCATCCTCCACTTTGAAGAGAAACCCAAGCATCCGAAGAGCAACCTCGCCTCGATGGGCATTTACGTGTTCAATCGCGACGTGCTGGAGGAGGTTCTGATTGAGGATGCTCACAACGAAGCCTCTGAGCACGACTTCGGCAAAAACATTTTCCCAAAACTAGTTGAAGAAGAGCGCAGGGTCTTCGCATACCCGTTTAACGATTTCGGCGGCTACTGGGTGGATGTAGGCACCATTCAGAGTTACTGGGAGGCGCACATGGATCTGCTGCGCGATGACCCGCCGCTTGACTTGTTGGCGCGTGACTGGGTGATACACACGCGCTCCGAGGAGCGCCCGCCTGTGAACATCCGCACGGGGGCGACGGTGAGCCACTCGCTGATTACCGATGGCTGCGTGATCGAGGGCTTTGTGGAATACTCCGTGCTCTCGCCGGGCGTGCGCGTGGAGCGCGGCGCCGTGGTGCGCAACTCGATCATCATGACCGACGCGAAGATCGAAGCCGGCGCATACCTCGACCGCGTGATTGTGGACAAGAACGTGATCATTGGGCGCGAGGCGGAGATCGGCAAAAGCTCCGACTTCACTGCGAACCCTGAAGTCGGGCTGAGCACTGGCATCACTGTGATCGGCAAGAACACCATCATCCCGCCGCGCATGAAGATCGGGCGCAATGTGGTGATCGGCAGCGACCTCAAAGACGATGACTTCCCAGAGTTCATCCCGAGCGGGACGAACTTTAAAGTAGAGGCCCATGACTGAGGCGCGTCTGGAGCACCTTGCCATTGCCGTGCCCGACTTGGAGGCAGCGTTGGCGTTCTACCGCGACACGCTTGGGTTATCTGTGCAACGCGTGGAAGAAGTGCCGCAAGAAGGAGTGCGCGTGGCGTTTCTGCCGCTCGGCGAGAGCCACATCGAGCT
>JANWUW010000032.1 GCA_025057935.1 Thermoflexales bacterium | reverse complement strand
CCTTGGCAGCGCAGGCGCTGGCTGCACCGACAAATTGCGCCTCGTCACGCCGCGTCACGGGTAAGAAGACGAAGTAGCGACGTGCGATGCCATACACCGGGCTTTCCAGCACCGTGTTGTCTTCCTTGTTGATGCGGAAGCGGATCAGCGACCCCGTCGGCGCGTTGCCGATATCTGCGGTGAGGTCGAGCGTGGTTGTGCCTACCACTGAGGTCGCCACGGCGGGCTGCTCTGGCCCAATGATGCCGTCAATCGCCAACACGAAGCGCGCCGTGCTGGTGATCAACCCGCCCTCGTCGGAGGAGACGCGCACCGTGATCGGCGAAGGTTGTCCCTGTCGATAGGGCACGGTGAATGTCACAGACGAGCTGGGCGTCCAGAGCACCCATTGCGGATCGAACGTTGCCTCTTGCTCGCCCCGCGTGCCCTCCTGTGCTGGTGGGGTAGGTGTTGGGGCTGCTGGGGGCAGCGTCTCAGGGATCGGCGTTGGCATCGGCGCAAGCAAGCCCTCTTGCGCCTGCGCCAAGCCGATCAGCGTGGCTAACGCAGATACCGCTACCGCAACTGTAGCTTTAACGACCTTGCTCATGATGCTGCTATCGGGCTATCCTGGTGTTGCTTATGGTATTGGAGAAGGCGTTGGGTTGCTGCCGCCACCTCCACCTCCTCCGCCGCCACCGCCTCCTCCGCCACCACTGCCACCGCCGCCACCTGGCGGCTGGACGTTGACGCAGAGGATCTTCTCGCCGAAGTCGGTGCGTCGGTCCGGGTTGCGGTTGGTGACGAGGCGCAGCGTGACGCGGAAACAACCATTTCCGATGTCGCCAGCCTTGAAGGTGAAGCTGCCCGTGCCTGTGGTGGGGAAGCTCTTGCCGGGGTATGGCTCGCCGCGCGGGCCGCGCGTTTCGTTAGACTCAAACACGATGAAGATCTCGCGGATGCCATACACGTCCCAGCCCAGCGTGAGGGTGCGATCGCCAGAGACGTAGGCGATGGGTCCTGGGTTGTCGCCGACGTACTCGAGGTCGCGTCGGCGGCAGAAGGTCCATGTGGGGTTATCGCGACCGCGCCAGTCAGGGTTGTTCTCGTTGCATTCCGCAGCGGGCGGCGCCTGCGCTACGACGAGCGTTAGGGTGTCTTCTTGCTGGTTGCCGTTCAGGTCGCGCCAGCGCAGCTTAAGGGTGCGGTTGCTTGTCACGCCGGGGATGTCTACGCG
The DNA here is from genome assembly GCA_025057935.1 of Thermoflexales bacterium. Taxonomy (GTDB): domain Bacteria; phylum Chloroflexota; class Anaerolineae; order J036; family Brachytrichaceae; genus DRWP01. The sequence continues at coordinate 18,430 of JANWUW010000032.1, read as the reverse complement.
CATCACCTGCGCGATCGGCCCCTTGAACCCTTGTCCGTCGCCTTTATCGAACTCGCCGTCGCGGAAATTGGGGATGCTCCAGTAGGCGTAGCCCGTCCCGCCGAAGGGCACGGGGTTGGCTTCAACGTTGAGCACGCCGAGCGGGCCGCGAGTGGGAAGGGCGCCCTGCCCAGCGACGACCAGCGTGAGCGAATCCTCTTGTTGCACGCCGTTTAGGTCACGCCAGCGCAGCTTGATCACGCGGTTGCTTATCACGCCGGGGATGTCCACGCGCATCGCTTGCGCGATGGGACCCTTGAACCCCTGCCCATCGCCTTTATCGAACTCACCATCGCGGAAGTTGGGGATGTTCCAAACGGCGAAGGCTGTGCCACCGAAAGGCACAGGGTTTGCCTCGACGCGCAACACGCCGCGCGGTCCTACGAGCTGCGCTTGGGGCTGTGCGGGCGTCGGCGTCGCAAGAGGCACGAGCGGCACGAGCGTAGGCGGCGCGGGCGGTAATGTGGGGCGCGGCGGTGCAGCCACCACCGGCACGTTCGCGGCGGCTGCGTTCGGCTGCACGTAGTCGCCGATCACCCAGCCCACGCCGTTAGGACCGCTGGGGAAGGTGATCTGCCACCAGCGCCCGTCGGCGCTCTTGCCGCGCACTGGCGCAGTTTGCCCTTGGCGCAGCTCACCGATCTTGGTGTACACCACGTCGGGACCCGTGCGCACGTTGACGAATTCATTGGTCACGGTCACCTGCGGCCCTTCCTGCTGCGCAGCAGGAGTAGGCTGCGGAGCAGCAGGCTGCCCAGGCGCAGGGGTGTTCTGTGCAGGGGCAGGCGCTTGAGTGGGGATGGGGGTTGCGGTCGGCTCAGGTGTAGGTTGCTCCGCCACAGCAGCCACTGCGGTCAGCACCACGGGCTCTGATTGCGCGATGAGGTTGGCGTCCTCGCCTGGCGGGGCGTAGGCGCGTAGCTGGATGACGTGTGTGCCAGCAGAGAGCGGCGTCCAGGGCACGTTCACGTCAATTTGCTCCAGCCCGACGTTCTTATCGGGCGCGTTCAGCACGGCATACACCGCGCCGTCGATGATGACGTCCACGCGGGCAATGCGGTCAGCCGTGACGACGCCGATGATTTGGATGCTCTGACCCACGCTGAGCGTCGCGTCGCTGGTTGGTTGTGTGATCTTCGCCTCGGCGGGGCGCGAGCTGCTGCCGAATCCGAGGCAGCCGCTCAGCACCAGCACGCTGGTCAGCAGCAAAGGAACGAGTGCAAATTGCTTGCGTAAGCTATTCATGCCCATCTCAGACAAACGGTGGTTTCGCGTTGAAACGTGCGATCTTTACGGTGTCTTGTAGCCTACCACACTTGCGCGTCAAGGTCACCCCTCCAATTCGCCTATATCATACACAGCAGAGATGCCGCGTGCTTGACGTGAACCATGCGCTTGCATGACGATTAGGTTGCTTGGAACAGGAGCATCGGCGCTGGGTGGGTTGCGGCGCCTGCACAGCGCTGCTTGTCATGCCCGCGGGGGTGGGTGCGTGGTCTGCGTTCTGAATTCCCGCCTGAGCAGGAATGACGAGCGCCCTCGACAACATCGACGCGATGCCAGCGAAGCTATCCCAGCGCGCACTCGTCGCCGACTAGAGCTTGGTAGACGACGAACGGGTCGGCGTTGATGGCGCTGTGGGCGTACAGGTCTATCGCGCCAATGTCTGAGGCGATCATCCCCGCCGGCCCACGGTCAGCGATGCGCAAGAAGCAGGGGAATCCTCGCCAGTCCTCGTCGCTCCCATCGGCGAAGAGCGGCGGCAGACAAGCCACGACGTTGAACGCTTGCAAGCCAGTGCGCTGCGCCAACCGTTGCAGTGTGGTGTGCAGAGCATCAGCGAGTGCGGCGTCGAACGCTGTGCCGATCAGCCATGTCTCTTTTGGGCGCTGTGCTGCCAAGTACACGAAGCCGCGCACGGTGCCCAGCGAGAAGCCCAGTCCGAGATCTGCGTGGGCTGCGAAGAGGTCATCGAAGTAGTCGCTTGCATGTTGGGCGCGGTAGGCTAGGGCAACGCGCCGCAGGAACTCAATGCGGCTGTAGTGCATCCCGCGCCCAAGCGCGATCTGCACATGCGCGTGCTGAATTGAGGCGCCGCCTTTCAGCCCGCCGTTCCACATCCAGACGAAGTAGCGCGCCTGCGAGTCGAGGGCGTGGGCGTGCTGCGCCCATTCGAGCGAGACCGCGAAGCTCTCGCGCAGCGCCTCGCGCGAAAGGCGCAACGGATCGCGCTCGTTGAAGATCACCACGGCGTGCCAGCGCTCCCAGCGCGCAATGTTGCTGGTGGTGACGCAATGCTGCCCTTGCACGCGCCCAAACACGTCTTCTGCAGTAGTGCGCAGCGGGTCAGCAAAAAACCGCTCGCCTTCAGTGTCCGCCTGCGCCACTGGGAGCATCGGCACAGGACGTTGAGCGCGCAGCGGGTTATACAGCGCGCCCTCGAACGTGATGCGGTTCACCACGCGCACCACCTGCTGCCGCTCCACCGCCTCGACGCTGCCGAAGCGCTGCCGCACCCACTCGCGCATGGTGGGCGGCACGCGCAGCTCGCCAACATCGAGTTGCACGAAGAAGAGGCGCTCGAAGCGCGCTCGCGCTGGCTCGGGCAACGCAGCGACAAGCGCGGGGAGGTCAACAATGGTCGGCATCGGGGTGAGCGCGGCAAAGGGAGAAGTAAGCAGCTTCTAAGCGCGGGACGAGGTGCGCCCAGTCGTAGTGTGCGGCGACGAATTGAAATGCGCGCTCGCCAAGCGCGCGGCGTCGCGGCACGTCGTCAAAAAGCGCGAGGATCGCCTGCGCGAAGTCGTGAGGAGTGTCGGCGACGATGAGCGCCTCCCCCGAGCGCACAGCAAACCCTTCGCAGCCGAGCGAAGTGCTAACGATCGCCTTGCGCATCGCCATGGCTTCGAGCAGTTTGAAGCGCGTGCCGCCGCCGACGCGCAAGGGCGCAACGTACACTGCAGCGCGCGCGATGAAAGGGCGCACGTCCTCCACCGCCCCCGTGATGACGATGCTGGGGTCAGCGCGCAGCGGGTCGAGGCGCGGGCTGGGGCTCTGCCCCACGATCCACCAACGCGCGCGCGGTTGCGCCGCTTTCACGCGCGGCCAGATGTGGGCTGCGAACCACAGCGCGGCGTCCACGTTAGGACGAAAGTCCATCTTGCCTGTGAACACAAGGGTATATGCCTCTTCTTCCGAATGGGACGAGCCGAAGTGAGCATAGTCCGCCACGGCGATGCCATTCGGGATCATCAACAGCGGCGCGCAGGGTGCGATGCGGCGCAGCGCGGCTTCGTCCTCGGCGGAGACGCACACCGTGAGCGCGGCGCGCTGCATTGCCTGCTGCTCGAAAGCGCGTAGGCGCTGCCACTGGATGAACGAGTACAGCGCGGCGTGCCAGCGTCGCGGCGAGCGCACATCGGTGAAGAAGGCGCGCTGCTGGAGCACATACTCGCAGTTGTGGTCGTCGAACACCCAGCGCGTTCGTGGAGCGTCGGCTTGCGCATGAAGCATGTAGCGCGCTAGTTCGATGCCTTCGACCTGCACAACGTCAAACGTGTTTGCGCGCACCCAAGCGCGCAGCGCTTCGAGAAAGCGCGTGTCCCAAAGCCGCCACGCCATGTCGGGCAACGGCGAGGACATGAGGGTGCGCAGGCGTTGGCGCGTTGTGCGCCGAGGCGTGGGAAACAGATGAATCTCGCGGCATGCGGCGCGCAGCGCAGGCGCTGGAGGGTGATCGGGGTGCGGGTCGAACGAGAGCAGCCACACCTCATGCCCGCGCGCGGCAAGGTGCTGGATCAGCCCCCAATTCCGCAGCGCAGTGCCCTGTCTTGGCGGAAAGGGGCGCTGCGGCGTGAGGAAGAGCAGGCGCATTGCCTGCGCTCAGGCGAGTGCCGGCACGCGCCAGCCAGCCGCCTCGCAGTAGATTGCAACTGTCTCGCGCGCTGCGCGTTCCCAGGAGAAGGCTTGCGCGCGCGCTTTGCCGCGGCGCGCATATTCGTCGTGCAGGGCGTCGTCGTACCACAGTGCGCGGATGTGTTGGGCGAGCGTTGCCTCGTCGAGCGGCTCGTGCATCAGCGCGGCGTCGTCGGCGATCTCGGGCAGAGCGCCCGAGCTGCTGCACACCACAGGCGTGCCGCGCGCCATCGCCTCGAGCACTGGCAAACCAAAGCCCTCGCTCAGCGAGGGCATGACGAACACGCGGGCGGCGCGGTAGAGCGCGTCAAGCTCGGCGTGGCTCACGTGCCCAGCGACTGTCACGCGATCGGCTAAGCCCAAGCTCCGCGCGAGCGCCTCCGGTTGGCTGCTGCCCCAGCCCTCCGCGCCGACGATCACAAGGCGCACTTCGCTGGGCAGGCGCTTCAGCGCGCGCAGCAGCGTGATCAGATTCTTGCGCGGCTCGAGCGTGCCCACGAACAACACAAACGGGCGCTGTTCCAGCAAGATGGTGGTCGGCTCTTCGCGCACCTCGTCGGCGGCTTCGTATACCACTCGCACCTTCTCCGCAGGCACGTCGGGGAGCAGGCGCAGCACGTCATCGCGCGTGAAGCGCGAAGGTGTGATGATCAAATCTGCCATGCGCGCGGACTGATGCACGCGGCTGTAGTAGCGCTTGCCCTCCTCGCTCATCACTTCAGGATGCTCGAGGAAGTACAAGTCGTGAATGGTGATCACCTTGTGAAAGCGTCCCTGGCAGGTGATGAAGTCCGGCGAATGCAGCACATCGAAAGAGAAACGCGCGATCTCGCCGGGCAGGGTGAGGTGCTCAAAGCGGTGATGGGCAGGGGTGAAGGTGCGGACGACAGCAACGTTTTGCGGCACCCAGAAGGTATCTTCGTCTCGACGGTCAAGAAGCGCGCACAGCTTGAGGAACGGCACGTGCAGCGCTGCCATCGCTTGGATCAACCGGCGCGCATAGCTCGCAATCCCGGCTTGCCGATAGTACATCAGGCGACAGTCCACTGCGACAGAGAGCGCGCGACCGTTTTGGCTATTGCCGTTGCGGGTCATGTCTAGTCACCATGCGTTTCTGGCGCACAGGCTGCAACTATAATCCCGTTTTGTGGAGCCCACAACGGAGTGGTTGCTTGCGCGTTATCGCCTCATGTTGCTCATCCGCCAATTCGAGCTGCGTGCCATTGAAGAGCGCCAACGTGGGCTGATCCCTGGCTTCATCCATCCATACGTAGGGCAGGAGGCGTGCGCGGTCGGTGCGTGTGCAGCGCTGGAGCGCGATGACGTGATCACGAGCACGCACCGCGGCCACGGGCATCTGATCGCCAAAGGCGGCGACGTGCGCTTGATGATGGCAGAGCTTGCGGCGCGCAAAACGGGCTACTGCGCCGGCAAGGGCGGCAGCTTGCACATGACCGACTTCGACCTTGGCATACTTGGCGCAAACGGCATCGTCGCCGGCGGCATCCCCATGGCGGTGGGCGCAGCGCTGGCGTTCAAGATGCGCGACCAGCATCGCCCCAGCGGCACGCGCGTGGCGCTTGCGTTTTTCGGCGACGGCGCGACGAACCAAGGCGCGTTTCACGAGGCGTTGAACCTCGCTGGTGTATGGAAGCTGCCGGTGATCTTCTTTTGCGAGAACAATCTATATGGCGAAGGCACACCCCAACACAAGCAGGGCGCCATCACGCAGCTCAGCGCGCGCGCGGCAGCGTATGGAATGCCCGGTGTGACGGTGGACGGCAACGACGTCGTCGCTGTGTATCGCGCCACAGCCGAGGCAGTGGCGCGCGCGCGGCGCGGCGAAGGACCTTCGTTGATCGAGGCGGTCACTTACCGATTCCGAGGGCACTATGAGGGCGACCCTCAGGTGTATCGCTCACGCGAAGAGATCGCGGCGTGGCAGGCGCGCGATCCCCTTCCGCGCACGCGCGAAGCGCTGCGCATGCGCGGCGTGACCGAAGCCCAGCTTGTGGCGCTCGAGCGTGAAGTCGAGCAACAGATCGAAGCTGCAGTGCAGTTCGCGCGTGAATCGCCGCAGGCGGATCCTCAGGATGCGCTGGTCGGCGTGTATGGCGATGTGCACAACGGCGCCGTCTTCTAGGCTCTTCGGTCGGATCAGATGCGGCACGCAGCGCATACGCCGCGCACCTCTACGGGCGCGGCGTGCACTGTAAAGCCAAAATGCTGCGCTAATTGCGCGAGCGCGTCCTCCGCTTGTGGCGCGTGCGCCTCGATCACCACGTGGCACTTCTCGCACACAAGGTGGTAGTGCAGGGATTGGTCAGTGCATGCCACGACGTGCGGCTTGCCGTCAAGCTGGATGCGCTGCGCTAGCCCACATTGCACGAGCACATCAAGGGTGCGGTAGAGCGTCGCCACGCCGACTTTGGGGTGTATGGCGCGCGCGGCGCGGTGTAGCGCCTCCAACGTGAGAGGCGCCCTCGCCTCGCAGAGCGCTTGGACGATCGCGCGGCGTGGGCGCGTGCTGCGAAAGCCGTGTGCTGCTAAGGCTGCCAGCATTTGCTGCTGTCCTGCACTCATTGTGCTTTGTTATACCGAAATCGTCGAGGGGGTGATCCGCATTTGCTCGTGCTGGATGCTCACTTGCGCGGGCGTGACCAAAGGCTTTGTCTGTGCATGCTTGCTCGTGAGCTAACCGAGAATGGTCTCCTGCACACCTGCCTTGCCCTCGGGCGCACTATGATCTTGGGCACACAGCGAAAACGAGGCAGCCACCATGAGCTTCCTACGCAGTCTGTTTGTCGTCCCCCCGCCGAACGGTGCGGCGGGCAAAACCACGCGCGGCACCGCCGCTCTTGAGCCGAGCGGGACGCCAGTCTTCCTCACGCCTCAGACGCTGGTCACTTTCCCTGGTGCGACGCTCGCCGTGAAGGTGGTTGGCTTGGTTGTGGGGTCGCTAGTGCCCTCGCTTGCGAACAACAACGTCGTCCTGTTCGTCGCCTCCGTCGTGATTGGCGCGTTCATCGCCTACAACAGTTGGGACCCGAGCTGGGATGCGCGCCAGCGCGTTGGTGCGATCCTCGTCGGCGCGCTGAACGTGCTGTTCATCTATGCAGCCGCAGCAGGGCTGCTCGCTCAAGTGGCATTGGTGACGGGCGAATGAACGTCCTCTTCGTTGCGGCGGAATGTGCGCCGTATGCGAAGACAGGCGGCTTAGCCGATGTGGTTGGCGCGCTGCCGCGTTTTTTGCGCGCGCTCGGCCACGAAGTGATCGTGGTGATGCCGCGCTACCGCAGCATTGACGCCGCGCGCCATGGCTTGCGCTGGTTCCATGCTCCCATGGGCGTGTGGATGGGCGATACCGAAGAGTGGTGCGCCGTTCACACCGCGAGCAACCGCGGCGTGCCCGTGTACTTCGTCGAGAGCCAGAAGTACTTCGACCGCTGGGGGCTGTATCACGATGAGCGCTTCAACGACTACGCAGACAACCCGCGGCGCTTCGGCTTTCTCACACGCGCGGCGCTCCAGCTCTGCAAAGACATCGGCTTCAGGCCCGACATTGTGCACGCGCACGATTGGCACACTGCTCTCGCGCCTGCGTATCTCAAGGTTTGGCACTGGAACGATCCTTTGCTCGGCAGCGCAGCGAGCGTGCTCACTATTCACAACCTCGCCTATCAAGGGAAGTACCCCGCATACCATCTCGACTACCTCGGTTTGCAGTGGTCGAATTTCACTCCCGACAAGTTTGAAGATCACGGCGCGATTAACTTCCTCAAGGGCGGCATCGTGTATGCCGATCTGGTGACTACGGTCAGCCCGACCTATGCGCGCGAGACGCGCACTCCAGAAGGCGGCTTTGGGCTTGCGCCATACCTCAACGCCAAGGGCGACGACTACCTCGGCATCCTCAACGGATGCGATTACGAGATGTGGAACCCAGAGACTGACCCGTTAATCCCGGCGCGTTACAGCGCTGAGGACTTGCGCGGCAAAGCTGTGTGCAAGCGTGCGCTGCAGGCGCGCATGCACCTCGAGGTCGCCGACGATATCCCAATTGTGGGCGTTGTTAGTCGCTTCGTTGAGCAGAAAGGGCTGCATTTGCTCGCGCAGTGCATTGAGGGGATTGTGCAGAACATGCGCGTGCAGTTCGCCATCCTCGGTAGCGGCGACCCAACGTTGGAGCACGTCTTCGGCACGCTGCCCGCGCGCTACCCCGGCCGCATCGGCAGCTACATCGGCTACAACGAGGAGTTGGCGCATTGGATTGAGGCTGGCGCGGACTTCTTCCTGATGCCCTCACTCTACGAACCCTGCGGGCTTAACCAGATGTATTCGCTGCGCTACGGCGCGCTTCCCATTGTCCGCGCCACTGGCGGCTTGGAGGACACAGTGATGCAGTATGACGAGCGCAGCGGTGAGGGCACAGGATTCAAGTTTTACGAAGCCAGCGCGCATGCGGTGTATTACACCGTCGGTTGGGCAATCAGCACGTACTACGACCGACCCCATCACATGCAGCGCCTCATCCGCAACGCCATGGCGCAAGATTTTTCATGGGAGCGCAGCGCGCGCGCCTACGAAGCGGCTTACGCGCGCGCGATCGAGAACAAGCAGCGCTGGGATCGCGCGCACGCGCTGCGCTAGTCAAGCACGTAAAGCGCCAAGATGGCGACCAACGCCCACAAGATCACCGCTGCGATGAGCGGGCGATCCTTGAACACCAGCTCGTCGGGCGCGCCCCCTTCGCCTTTGACGTGGATGAGATACAAGTAGCGGAAGAGGGCGTAACCAACGAAAGGCACGGTGAGCATCATCGCATGATTCGCGGGGAGCTGCGGTGCGGAGAAAGTGTAGAACGTGTATGAAACGATCAGCGCGCCTGTGATCGCCGTGATCACCTGGTCGAGGAGCGGGAGCGAGTAAGCGGCGAGGATGGCGCGCGTCTTGCCGCTGTTGCCCAGCTCCGCTAGCTCGGCGCGACGCTTGCCGAAGCCGATCAGCAACGCGAGCAGCCCAGCACAGGTGTAGAGCCATGGCGAGAAGCGCTCCGCCACCACCAGCGGAATGCCCGCTGCCACACGCAGCACAAAGCCGCTCGCCAGCACGAACACGTCAAGCAGCACCACATGCTTGAGCCAGAATGTATACGCCAGCGTCGCGCCGAAGTAAGCGGCGGCGATCAGCGCGAAGCTGGTATTCAGCGCGTAGCCTCCGAGGAGGGCGGCTGCTGCCAGCAGCCCCGCCCAAGCGAGTGCCACACCAACGGGCACGTCGCCACGCGCGATGGGGCGCTCGCGCTTCTTTGGGTGTTGTCGGTCGGCGGGCGCGTCAGCGCAATCGTTGATCAAGTAAACCGCAGAAGAGAGCAAACTCAGCGCGACGAAGCCAAGCAGCGTGTTCAAGAACAGCTCTGGGCGCAACAGCTTGCCGTCGAACACTAAGGGCGCGAAGATGAACACGTTCTTTGCCCATTGCCTCGGGCGCATGCTGCGCCACAACCCCCACGCGAGCTGCCCCAGTCGCGCCACCTGAAGAGCCGCAATGCCTTGGTCTCGACGCACAACGCTGCATCATACACGTTGGGTGCGCTCTGGCGCTATGATCGCGCCGAGGTCATGTCGAATCAACGCTTGCTCACTGCCGATTGGGTGATCGTCGCTGCAGATCGCCCACCGCTTGCAAACCACGCTGTGCTCATTCTCGAGGATCGCATCGCTGATCTTGGGCCTGCCGATGTCCTGCGCGCGCGCTACCCCGAAGCCGAGACCGTGGCAATGCCGAACTGCGTGATCTCGCCCGGATTTGTAGACGCGCATCGCCACTGTTATGGCGTGCTCGCTCATGGCATCCCCACGGCGCAGGCGCCGAAGGACTTCTGGGCGTTTCTCAACGAGTTCTGGTGGCCGCGGATCGAAGATCGCCTTGACCACGACATGCTGCGCGCGGCGATGGATCTCGCCTGCTACGAGATGATCCGCAGCGGCATCACCACGTTTTTCGATTGCCTCGAAGCGCCGAACGCCATCCCCGATGGGTTATTCGTTCAGGCTGAAGTGGTGCGTCGCTGGGGGCTGCGCGCTGTGCTGTGCTTCGAGGCGACCGAGCGCGTGAGCCACGAGAACGGCGAGCTGGGCTTGCGCGAGAACGCGGCGTTCATCGAGGCAATGCGGCGCGAGGGCGGCTTGGTGAGCGGCGCGATGTGTCACCACACGACCTTCACGTGCAGCGACGCCTTCATCTGCAAAGCGCACGAGATGGCGAAATCGCTCGGCGCGCTGTTGCACTTCCACTGCGCCGAGGGCACCTACGAGCCCGAACAAGCGCTGAAGAAGTGGGGCAAGCGCACCCTCGAGCACTACGATGACCTCGGCGTGCTCGACGAGACCACGCTCGCTTCGCAATGTGTGCAGCTTTCGCCCAGCGAGGTGCGCATCGTCGGAGAGCGCGGCATTCGCGTCACTACTATGCCGTTGAGCAACTGCGAAGTCGGCGGTGGCATCGCGCCCGTGCCTGAGATGCGTCAGGCCGGCGCGACGGTGGGGCTGGGAACCGACGGTTACGTGTCCAACTTCTTCGCGTCGCTGCGCGGCGCCTTTCTCATCCACAAGGCGCGCCTGCTCGATCCCAGCGCCATGCCAGCGCGCGAGGTGTGGCAGATGGCGACGCAAGACGGCGCGCGCGCGCTCGCGCTTGATGCCACCATCGGCACGTTAGACCCTGGCAAGCAAGCCGACCTGATCGCCATAGACCTCACAGACCTTCCCACGCCAGTCGCAGCGCACAATTTGTTCGACCAGCTCATCTTGTGGCGCGACCAAGTTGATGTGCGCCACGTCATGGTCGCTGGGCGCTGGCTGAAGCGCGACTACCTTGTGCTCAACGCTGATCCAGAACAGCTTGTGGCGCGGACGCGCGAGGCTGCGCAGCGGCTCTGGGGTGCTTGAAGCAACGCTCGCCCAACCAACGGATCAGGCACTGACCGAGGATCGCGAGCCACACGTTGCGCGCGCCGAGGTACATCACGCCGCTGAACAGCGCGCACAGCAAGGTCACCAACATGCGCGGGCGCGCAGGCGTGTGAACGCGCCACCATGCGGCGTGTGCGCCTGCGATTGCGAGCGTAGCGAGCATCGTGCCAGCGTAGTCGCCAAACCACACCACAAACGCAGCGCGGTAGAAAGCCCATTGCAACTCGCGATAGATCGCAAGGCGCGCGCTTTCAGGAAGCGAGTGCGGCTGCTCAAGCGCATCTGCGCCGTCGCGTGCCGCTAGCCACAGTGAGAGCAAACACGCGCTCACAGCTGCGAAGGTTGCGCCGATCGCGCGCGCCCACTGCTGCGCCGAAAATCCCAGAACACCATTCGTCGCACCGACTGCGCTTAGTCCGAGAAGGGGTGGCGTGAGCGCGCCTGTGATCAGCGTTAGAAACGGAAACCCAACGTAGTATCCGAAAGCGAAGAGCTCGCCTGCGACTAAGCCCAAAGGCGTGCGCAGCCAAGGCTGCAGCGGCAATCGTCGGCTCAGCCAAGTGCCGAGGATGCCGAGCGCGAAGCTCGCCAGCGCCCAAAGCGAAAGCTGAATGCGGACGTCGAGCATGCTGAGCGCGCAGTCAAAGCGTAGACCGATTAGGTGCGTCCACTAGCAGAGAAGCCTGAGCGCATTTGCGCGATGCGGTGTGCGTCGCACCGCGCAACACAGCCTCGATCGGCCAGCCGTGCAACAAGCCAAAAATCGCTGCTGCGGAGAACACTGCGCCTGCTCCTTGCGTGTCCACAATGCTGACCTCTGGTGCGTGACACTCGAGCAGCGCCTCGTGCGTGCGTGCGAGCGCCCCAAATCGCCCGCGCGTGACGAAGACGACGCGCGGTCCCATGCGGATCAACTGTTCGGCGATGGCGAAGGGGTTTTCGGGGTGCACGTGCACGTCGCTCATGGGGCATTGGGCGTAAGTGGCAAGCTCGATCAGCGCCCGATGCTGGTCAGGCTGCTGAAGTGAGACCTCTACGTTGAGAAAGATCGGCACCCCCCGGGCATGCGCATAGCGCGCAACGCGCAAGGCAGCTTCGCCCACATACCAGTCAACGTACAACATGTCAGCGCCGTCCACGGCACTGAGGTCGGCGTCCTGCAGGCTCTGCCAGACAGGGCGATTGTCCTCGACGAAAAACGTGCGTGTGCCAGCGCGGTCGGCGATGTCCACCTCGAACGGCGTGCGCAGGTCGGCGCGCAGCAGGAGATGGGGGTGCACGCCAGCGCAGCGCAAGGTGTGAACGGTTTGACGCCCAAGCGCATCGTCGCCAAGCGCATTGCCGACAAGATGAGACTCGACGCCCCAGTGCGCTAGAAGTTGCGCCACCATCGCGCAATCTGCGCCGATGAACGGGCGCTTGGCGCTCACGTAGGCGCCTCCGTTCGGCGGCGGGTATGCTGCCACGAGGAAGACCTCGCCGGGGTTGACGAAGCCAAAGCTGACCACGCGAAATGTTCGCGCCATGGCAAAACGAAAGGGCAGCCACTGTTGCAGGCCGCCCTCGTGATGGCCCCCGCAGGACTTGAACCTGCGACCTTACGGATGTGAACCGTACGCTCTAACCAACTGAGCTAGGAGGCCGTTTGCTTGTCCACATTATACTACATACTGCAATCGCGCCAATTGCGGTGGGAGTGAATAGCTTCGGCGGATGCCTTGAGGCTTCTTCACATCACGCGGCAAGTCCTTCCTGCGCGCAGACGATGGTTATTGCTCCTGTAGCGGCATGCTGAACGCCCACTTCCACTGAAGCGACAGCAGCCAACCGAGCGCTATAATCGCTTCTACGTGGTGCTGTGCGAAAACGGCGGCGGACGCGAAGCAACCTCATTGCGCGGTCTGCTGCCATTGCTGATTTCCTTCCGGAGAGACAAAAATCATGCCAAGCCTAGGTCCACTTGAGATCATCCTCATCCTGGTCGTGGTGATCCTGCTGTTCGGCGTCGGCCGCATCGGCAAGATCGGCGGTGAGCTCGGCAAGAGCATCCGCGAGTTTCGCAAGGGGTTAGAGGGCGACGAAGAAGAGAAGAAGAAAAAGGCGGAGCGCGCGGTGAGCGAGGAGAGCAGCGAGCCGCGTCCTTCAGCTTAAGCCTGCTTTTTGCCTGCGTTGGCGCAGCAGAAACGCTCACCCTTTGCGTTTCTCGAGTCGCTCGGCGGGGTCGGCGCCATCCTGAACACGCTGCGCGAAGTGGATGTGCGCCCGATGCGCGCGGCGGCGGAGCGCCCATTTTTGCTTGTCTTTGCCAGCCGCGATGTGCCGCTTGCGGAGCACCTGGCGGCGCTCATGTATCGAGGCGAGCGCTTCGACCTACATCCAGCATGGCGTGCCGCTGTAGCGGTGCCGCTTGAGGCAACTCACGCCTTGAGCCGCGCCGATGTGGTGGTGCTGGTCACTGCGCCGGAGTATTTGGCCGAGGCGCAGCGCGTGCGACAAGCGCTTGCCGCCGCAAACACACCCACGCTCATCGCTGTTGTTGTCGCTGCGCAATCGGTGCCCCCCGAGGCTGACGTGGTGCTGCCGCTCATCAATGGCGTGCTCGACGACGCTGAGGCGCAGCACCGCATCGTGCAGGCAGTGCGTGACCTGCGCGCGGTGGACGAGTTGGCGCTGGCGCGCCACTTGCCCGCCTTTCGCAGCACTGTGGTGCATGCGTTGATCGACGAGGTCGCCATTGCCAACGCTGCCTACACCTTCGGCAGCGGTGCTTTGGAGATCAACCCCATCACCGGCGTGCCGCTCAACGTTGCTGACATCGTCGTGCTCACGAAAAACCAAGCCATCCTCGCTTACAAGATCGCGTTGGCGATGGGGCTGCCTTCTGATTTCAAGCATGTGATGCCTCAAATTGCTGGCGTGGTGGGTGTAGGTTTTTTGTGGCGGCAAGCGGCGCGCGCGCTAGTGGGGTTGCTGCCCGGGCTTGGCATTTTGCCCAAGGTGGCCATCGCGTTCGCCGGCACGTATGTCGTGGGCGAGGCGGTATACCGTTGGTGCGCAACCGGGGAGCGCCTGAGCGCCGAGGCGCTGCAGCGCATCTACGTGGGTGCGCTATCACGCGCGCGTGAAGTGTTCGCGCGCCTGCGCCGACGCAGCCCGCGCGCTGCCAAAAGCGGCACTGTTCTCCCCCGCGAGGTCCGATGAAGCTCGCTCGCTTCCTTCTCGGTGACTGTCCTGCGACGGGAATCTGGCGCGAGGATGACACTCTGGTGGACGTCTCTGCCTTCGGCGATGTGGTGCGCCTGCTCGTTGACGCTGAGGCGCGCGCATCGGCGGCGCGTTACGCAGCGCGAGTTGCTATGGGAATACCGCTGGATAGCGTGCGTCTGCTGCCGCCTTTGCAGCCGCGCCTCATTTTGTGCATTGGCTTGAACTACCGCGATCACGCCGAGGAGACAGGTGCTCCTCTGCCGACTCGCCCAATCGTGTTCGCTAAACTCGCTAACGCCGTCGCTGGCCCGAATGAGGTCATCCGCTGGCGCGCAGCAGTGACACAACAGGTGGACTACGAAGCGGAGCTTGGCGTGGTGATTGGTGCCACCTGTCGCGATGTCTCGCCCCGCGAGGCGCTGCGCTGCGTGGGCGGCTACACGTGTGTCAACGACCTTAGCGCGCGCGACCTGCAGTTTGGCGATGTTGGAAAGCAGTGGACGCTGGGCAAGACCTTGGATGGGTTTTGCCCGATTGGTCCATGCGTGACGCTCGCCGAAGCCGTCGGCGATCCCCAAGCGCTGACCATCACGTGCCACCTCAACGGCGAGCTGATGCAATCGGCGAGCACAGCAGCGATGATCTTCGACGTGGCGACGCTGGTCGCGCACCTTAGCCGTTACATCACCTTGCAGCCTGGCGACCTCATCGCCACTGGCACGCCAGCAGGCGTCGGGATGAGTCGTAAGCCGCCGCGTTGGCTGCGCGATGGCGATACCTGTGCTGTGACCATCAGCGGCATTGGCACGCTCACCAACACCATGCGTGTGCTTGCCGACTGAGAACGAGACCGCCCCCACCTTGTCCATCAAGCGCGATCATGAGCGAAATCCTCTCAGACCCCGAGTATGAGCGATTGCATGCCTGGCTGCGGGCACGACACGAGCGTGCCTTCCGCGAGAACTTGCTGGAAGGCACGCGCTTGTTAGCTGAGGGGCGTCCTATGGAAGCGTTGCCCTTCTTGCAACGTGCTCATCGTCTGGAGCCAGAGAATGTGGACGCGGCGCTCAACCTGAGCGGTGCTTACTTGCTTGCCGGCAAGCCGCAGCACGCTGTGCCAGTGCTCGAAGCAGCGCTCGCTATTGCGCCGCACAGCGTTCAGCTTTGGATCAACCTCGGCGCGGCATACTTAGGCAACCGCGCTACTGCGACTGATGACCGTCAGCGCCGCGCCTTGGCAGCATTTCAGCGCGCGCTGGAGCTTGATCCGCTAGCGCCGAGCGTCGCATACAACATCGGCTTGATCCACTACGATCGCGGTGAGATCGAAGAAGCTGCGCGTGCCTTCCGCCGCGCAGTGCTCGCCGATCCTGAGGACCGCGACGCGCGCCTCATGCTGGAGCGCATGGAGTTGCTGCGTGCTGGGCGAAGTAGCGCCGCCCATCGATCGAACTCGTGACGCCACAACAGCGTTTTGCGTGGGTGCTGCGCGTTAAAGCAGCGGTAGCGACGGTGTTTCTCGTCATTGTGGCGCTCACGTTGCGACATCCTGTCAGTCTTGCCTTTGGTGCGCTCGATCTGTTGTTGATTCCGCTGTTTTGGCGCTTGTCGCAGCGCGATCTTGCATGGGCTACGCATGGCTTAGTGGTGCAGACGGCACTGTTTTTGCTTCCGCGTCAGTTTGTGCAGGGCTACGTTAACGGCGTGAACTGGGTGATCTACCTCGTGTTGCCAGCAGCGGCTGTGTTCGTGCTCGGCACACCACGCGCGGCTGCGCTGAGCACGGCGCTCACTGCGCTAGTGGCAGCCCCAAGCATGGCAGTCGCGATATGGCTGTTGCCGCCGCACATCACGCGCAGCGATGTGATCACGCTGGCAGTGTTTGTGTTGAGCCTGATGACCGCGTTGGCATTTCTCCTCGTGCGCGGCTCAGTTGAGGCGCGCAGGTAGCGGCACGCGCAGCGTCACGCCAAGCCGCAGCGTGGTGGATTCGTTGACCACGATCGAGTAGCCAAACAGCGGAACGCTCACGCGCACTGGTCCCTCGCTTTCTACCGATAGACGCGCGCGACCCTCGGCGTCGGTGGTCGCGTAGCCCAGCGGGATGCCGTTGCGTTCGTCGCTTGCGCGCACGCTCACGCCTCTAATGCCCTCTCCAGCGGCAGGGTCGAACTGTCCATTGCGGTTGAGGTCCACGAAGACGATCACATCCACAGCCACCACACGCGGCGGCGGGGTTGGTGTGGGCGCACTGGGTGGCGGCGGCTCGGCGGGGCGCACGCTCAGGTTTTGCGCAGGGCGCGGGGTGGGGACGGGTGTGGGTGTTGGCTCCGGTGGCAGCGGTGTGGGCGGCGGCGGTAGCGGTGTGGGGGTGAAAGGCGGGGGCGTGGGCGTTGGCGTCTCGGGCAGCCCAATGCTGCACTGAAGCGCGTAGGTGCGCGGCTGCGCCTGATCAGCGCGCGGAGGGTTCACGTCGCCGACAAGAATGTAAGCGTAGCCAGTGTAGCCAGAGAGCCACGAGAAGCGGCTGCGAAACTCGCCGCGTGCCCGCGCTTCGGGCGAGACGTCGTCGTTGCCGCCAATGCCGACGCCGTCTTGGTTATACACGATGATGTTGGTGTCCACGCCTGGCCCGAGGTCAAACGTTTCGCAGGTGTAGAACACGCCTTGCTTGACCGGCAGCCTGAAGAAGTCGTTGTCCACTGTGGTGGGGTTGGGCGGCTGGAAGGGCACAAAGTTGAGCTGGTCGTACTTCACACCGGGCGCAATCAAAGTGGCGAAGTCAAAATCGCCGTTGTACTCAAAGCGGTCAGGGCTTTGTGGGTAGGGAGTCGGGCTTGGTGTGGGCGCTGGGGTGTTGGTGGGGGCAGGTGTTTGCTCGTTCACAGAGAGCGTGTAAGTTTGACCAGCGACGCGCGGCGAAGTGTCGCTGTTGGTCACTTTGATCCAGTAGTCGCCGGTGCTCGGTGCCGTGAACACTATGCGCGAGCCGCGCTGACCCGGCGTATGACGGTTGTTCGAAGCGAGCAGGTTTGTCCCGGTGTAGAGCCACAACGTGGTCTCTACGCCGGGCTGCACGTTGCTGGTCTCGATGATGTAGGTGCTCCCGCCCAGCAAGAACACGCGGAACCAGTCTGCGTCGTCGGCAGTGCGCGTCGCGTACGGCGTGAAGGACAAATTGGCGATGCTTGTCCCAACGGCGATGAAGCTGGGCGTGCCGCGCGTGCCTGTTGGAACGCTCGCTTCGGCGATGTCATCGTTTGGCTCATAGGGATCGGGAACTAGCCCAGGCGGAGGGGGAGTTGGGGTAGGGGGCAACTGGCTACTGCAAAGTGTGACCTGATAGGGCTTGTTCTCTGTGTTCGTGATGGTGAAGGCGTTGGCTGCTTGGACTCGAATGAAGAAGTTGCCTCCCGTGGGAGCATCGAATGTAGTCGTGAACGCATAAGTGCTTGGCGAGGAGGCCAAAAGAGCACCGACCTGATCTTGCACCAGCACCAAGAATGCCAAGTCACTAGGCTGCTGTTGCAAGAGAGTGATCGTATAACGGAATTGGGCACCGAGTTGCACACGGTACCAGTCCACGTCATTAGCAGGGTTGCCTAAGCCGCTGCGCCAGAGCGTGGCGTTGCTGACGATCGGCACTGGAGTGCTGCATGAAACTGCAGTGTAGTTGCCGACGAAGGTAGCATTGGGTTGCGTCGCGTTGTCTCCTTGCAGATCGTAAGTATCTGTAAAAATTTGTGCTGGCGCGAAAGGATTTGCAAAGGCGTGCGCTTGGCGTAGTATCCCTGCTCTGCTCGGCGCGTCGGCAAGCCAGGTTGCGCCTATAGCAATCGCTGTAAAGCCTAAGCAAAACGTCACCAGTGCTGCGAGTTGAGGCTTGCTCATTGTCCCCCTCCTAGTGTAATTCGCTCAGCTTGATTTCAACGCTTGCCATCTTACCCTAGCAGAGTGTCTCCTGCTAGCGCTGCCCGCAGTACTTCCGACTGGCAGCGAGAGGAGCGCGTTGCCCCTCAACCCTTTACAGCGCCTACACCCAAGCCGCGCACCAGATGC
Organism: Thermoflexales bacterium; assembly: GCA_025057935.1. Taxonomy (GTDB): domain Bacteria; phylum Chloroflexota; class Anaerolineae; order J036; family Brachytrichaceae; genus DRWP01. Next base: position 236 of record JANWUW010000032.1, on the reverse strand, counting down.
TTCTGCACGAAGAAGGACAAGATCGCCATGGGGATCACAGCCAAAATGATCGCCGCCGACATGCGTCCCATCTCAATGCCGCGGAAGGTCCAGAATCCCGCAATGCCCACAGGGAGAGTGGCGCTGTTTTTGCCTGTGAGCAACAGTGCGTAGAACAAATCGTTCCAAGAGAGCACAAAGCTGAACAGCGCGGCTGCTGCCATGCCGGGGCGAATGGCAGGCAAGACCACACGGTA
>JANWUW010000036.1 GCA_025057935.1 Thermoflexales bacterium | reverse complement strand
CCGCCTGCATGAAGACGGAGTTGCTAGTAACCGCGCGTCAGCCATAGTGCGGTGAATACGTTCCCGGGTCTTGCACACACCGCCCGTCACACTATGGGAGCTGGCTACACCTGAAGTCGGCAGCCTAACCGCAAGGAGGGCACCGCCTAAGGTGGGGCCGGTGACTGGAGTGAAGTCGTAACAAGGTAGCTGTACGGGAACGTGCGGCTGGATCACCTCCTTTTTTAGGGAGCTTTCCCTAAACACAGCAGCGCAAGTGTGCGCGCTGCGCCCGAAAGCAACCGCTTTGTTGCCACTCTTTGGTTGCTAAGGAGCTCGCAACGCTGCGTGGGCGATTAGCTCAGGTGGTAGAGCGTCCCTCTGATAAGGGGAAGGTCTCAAGTTCGAGTCTTGAATCGCCCACTTCAACGCGCGCAAGCGCTCGGGGACTTAGCTCAGTTGGGAGAGCATCCGCTTTGCAAGCGGGAGGTCAGGGGTTCGAGTCCCCTAGTCTCCACCAGCGCTGCTCGAAGGCAAACTTCAGGCTTCAACGCCTTTTGAAGCCTGAAGTCTGCAATCGAAATAGATTGCAGCGCGCGGCACATTAAAAACTGAATAGGAGCCAAGGAGTTCAATTTCTCCGCTTCACGTGAGGACAAGCTACTAAGGGCGCACGGTGGATGCCTTGGCGCCAAACGCCGATGAAGGACGCGGATCACTGCGAAAAGCCTCGGGGAGCCGTGATCGGGCGCTATCACCCGGGGATCTCCGAATGGGGAAACCCACTCCGCGAAGAGCGGAGTACCCTGCGCTGAATCCATAGGCGCAGCGGAGGGAACCACCCGAACTGAAACATCTTAGTAGGGTGAGGAAAAGAGAGTATTCCGGAAGTAGTGGCGAGCGAAACCGGAACAGCCCAAACCTGACGGCTTGCCGTCAGGGGTTGTAGGACCCCAACGTAGGATCGCGTAGCCTAGCCGAACCGCGCTGGAAAGCGGGACCATAGAAGGTGAAAGTCCTGTAGGCGAAAGGTGAAACGACCGAGGGGTATCCTGAGTAGCACCGGGCACGCTAACCTGGTGTGAAGCTGCGGAGACCACTCCGCAAGGCTAAATACGTTTGGCGACCGATAGCGCACAAGTACCGTGAGGGAAAGGTGGGAAGCACCCCGATGAGGGGAGTAGCAGAACCTGAAACCGTGCGCTTACAAGCAGTCGGAGGGCTATGCGCCACTTCGGTGGTGAACGCCTGACGGCGTGCCTCTTGGAGAATGAGCCGGCGAGTTAATGTCTGTCGCAAGGCTAAGGCAGTCACAGCCGGAGCCGTAGGGAAACCGAGTCTGAATAGGGCGTCCAGTGGCAGGCATTAGACCCGAAACCAGGTGAGCTACCCATGGCCAGAGTGAAGCGCGGCTAACACCGCGTGGAGGCTCGAACCCCTTAGCGCTGCAAAGCTATGGGATGAGCTGTGGGTAGGGGTGATATGCCAATCGAACCTGGAGATAGCTGGTTCTCCCCGAAATAGCTTTAGGGCTAGCCTCGGTTGTTCAGTAACGGAGGTAGAGCACTGGACGGGCTAGGGGTCGCAAGGCTACCAAACCCGACCAAACTCCGAATGCCGTTACTCCACAGACCGGGAGTCGGGCTACGAGTGATGAGATCCGTGGCCGAGAGGGAAACAACCCAGACCGTCGTCTAAGGCCCTTAAATGCACGCTCAGTGGGAAACGATGTGGAACTGCTATGACAGCCAGGAGGTTGGCTTAGAAGCAGCCATCCTTTAAACAGTGCGTAATAGCTGACTGGTCGAGCGGTTCTGCGCGGAAAATTTAACGGGGCTAAGCGTGCTGCCGAAGACCCGGGTCCGCAAGGACAGTAGGGGAGCGTTCTGCGAGCGCTGAAGCCACACGGCGACGAGTGGTGGAGCGAGCAGAAGTGAGAATGCCGGCATGAGTAGCGAGAATCACGTGAAAACCGTGATCGCCGTATGCCTAAGGTTTCCGACGCAAGGTCAATCCACGTCGGGTTAGTCGGGCCTAAGCCGAGGCCGAAAGGCGTAGGTGATGGACAATCGGTCAACATTCCGATACCGGCGCAGGGAGCGACGGGGTGACGCAGCATGGTAGGCGAGCCGGACCGCTGGTCGTTCCGGTGCGAACGCCGTAGGGAGATGACGCGGATAGGCAAATCCGTCCGCCGATCCTGAAAGCGAAGCGGGTCCCCAAGCCTAAGTCGCTGAGCCAAGCTGCCAAGAAAAACCTCTAAGCACATCCCTGCGTCGCCCGTACCGCAAACCGACACAGGTAGGCGAGGAGAGAATCCTCAGGCGATCGAGAGAACCCTCGTTAAGGAACTAGGCAAAATGTACCCGTAACTTCGGGAGAAGGGTAGCCTGCTTCAGCTCATCCAGTCGGATGGGTTGAGGTGGGCCGCAGAGAGCAGGCTCTGGCGACTGGTTAACAAAACCACAGGTCTCTGCTAAGTCGTAAGACGACGTATAGGGGCTGACACCTGCCCAGTGCCGGAAGGTTAAGGGGAGCGGTTAGCCGCAAGGCAAAGCTGCGAACCGAAGCCCCGGTGAACGGCGGCGGTAACTATAACCGTCCTAAGGTAGCGAAATTCCTTGTCGGGTAAGTTCCGACCCGCACGAATGGTGTAACGACCGGAGCACTGTCTCAACGAGGGACTCGGCGAAATTGAACTAGGGGTGAAGATGCCCTTTACCCGCACCAGGACAAAAAGACCCCGTGGAGCTTTACTGTACCCTGGCATTGCGCTAGGGCTCTGTCTGTGTAGGATAGGTGGGAGGCTTTGAAGCCGGGGCGCCAGCTTCGGTGGAGCCGTCGGTGAAATACCACCCTGATAGGGTCTTGGCCCTAACCCGCACCCGTGAACCGGGTGGGAGACAGTGCCAGGCGGGCAGTTTGGCTGGGGTGGTCGCCTCCTAAAAGGTAACGGAGGCGCCCAAAGGTCCCCTCAGGCTGAATGGAAACCAGCCGTTGAGTGCAAAGGCAGAAGGGGGCTTGACTGCAAGACGGACATGTCGAGCAGGGACGAAAGTCGGGCTTAGTGATCCCACGATGCTGAGTGGAAAGGTCGTGGCAATCGGATAAAAGCTACCCCGGGGATAACAGGCTAGTGAGGCCCAAGCGTCCACAGCGACGGCCTCGCTCGGCACCTCGATGTCGGCTCGGCGCATCCTGGGGCTGAATAAGGTCCCAAGGGTCGGCCTGTTCGGCCGTTAAAGCGTTACGTGAGCTGGGTTCAAACCGTCGTGAGACAGGTTGGTCTCTATCCGGTGTGGGCGCAGGGGATTTGAGGGGAGCTGTCCCTAGTACGAGAGGACCGGGATGGACGCACCGCTGGTGTGCCAGTTGTCCCGCCAGGGGCACCGCTGGGTAGCCATGTGCGGCAGGGATAACCGCTGAAAGCATCTAAGTGGGAAACCCGCCCCAAGATGAGATCCCCCTGAAGGCCGCCAGAAGACGACTGGCTTGATAGGCGAGAGGTGTAAGCGCAGCAATGCGTTCAGCCTACTCGTACTAATGGCCGATCGGCTTGTTGCTCACGTGAAGTCGAGAAATTGAACCTCCGCGCTCCTATTCAGTTTTTAGCGTGTCGCCTTTGTCGCCCCATCGCGGATTCATCGCTGCGCACTGCGGTTTCAACGCTGCGACACCGCTAAAGTCTTTTTCGACAAGAGAGTCTCTTGGTGACTGGAGCGGCGAGGAAACACCCGGTCCCATCCCGAACCCGGCAGTTAAGCTCGCCAGCGCCGATGGTAGTGCGCGGGAAGCCGCGTGCAAGAGTAGGTCGTTGCCAGGAGGCTCTCTTGTCTTTTTAGTTGCCTGCCCCTACGATCACTCGCCATGCGCATCCTCTCCTACAGCGAGGCGATTAACGAAGCTCTGCGCGAGGAAATGGCGCGCGACCCGAGCGTCTTTGTCATGGGCGAGGACGTGGGCGTAATGGGAGGCGTGTTCGGCGTCACCGCGGGGCTGCTGCAGCAGTTTGGCGATGCCCGTGTGCGCGACACGCCCATCAGCGAGGCTGGCATCGTCGGTGCAGGGCTCGGCGCTGCTATGATGGGAATGCGCCCCGTCGTCGAGATCATGTTCGGGGATTTCCTCGGCTGCGCAGGCGACCAGCTCATCAATCAAGTCGCTAAGGCGCGCTACATGAGCGGCGGCAAGGCGCGCGTGCCGTTGGTGATCCGCGTGACCACGGGCGCGCCAGGCGCGGCTGCTGCCCAGCACTCGCAAAGCCCTGAGTCATGGTTCATGAATATCCCCGGCTTGAAGATCGCTGTGCCGGCTACCCCTGCCGACGCGAAAGGGTTGCTCAAGACCGCCATTCGCGGCGAGGATCCTGTGTTGTTCTTCGAGCACAAGATGCTCTACGCAGCGCGTGGTGAGGTTCCAGAGGGCGAACACCTCGTGCCCTTCGGCGCAGCGCGCGTTGCGCGCAGCGGGCGTGATGTGACGTTGGTCGCCATCGGTGGCATGTTGCCAAAGGCGCTCGAGGCCGCCCAGCAGCTTGAGGGCGAAGGTGTGCAGTGCGAAGTGATTGACCCGCGCACACTCGTGCCGCTCGACACAGAGACGATCGTGCAATCGGTGCGCAAGACGGGGCGTGTGGTCATCGCTCATGAAGCCCATCGCCGCGCTGGACCTGGCGCGGAGATCGCCGCTGTCATCGCCGAAGAGGCACTAGACTACCTCGACGCGCCCATTCGCCGCGTGGCAGCGAAAAACGTCCCCATTCCGTACGCGCCATCAATGGAACAGTTCGTCTTGCCCAGCGCAGCAGACATTGTTGCGGCTGTGCGTGAGGTGCTGCGCTAAATCGCGATGCGCGTGCTGGTTGTGCTCCCAACCTACAACGAGGCTGAGAACCTCGCCTTGCTTCTGCCCGAGCTGCTTGCTCTGCCCCTCGAAGTGTGCGTAGTGGACGACAACTCCCCTGATGGCACAGGGCGCATTGCCGAAGCTTGGGCGGCGCGCGATCCACGCGTGCACGTGTTACATCGCCCGAGCAAGCTCGGCTTGGGCAGTGCTTACCTTACAGGCTTCCATTTCGCGCTCGCGCGGGGCTATGAGGGGGTGTTAACAATGGATGCTGACTTCTCACATCACCCGCGCTACATCCCCGCCATGCTCGAGGCGCTCCGCGAGGCAGACCTCGTGATCGGCTCGCGCTACGTGCCCGGCGGCGACGTGCACTACCCGCTGCATCGGCGGCTGCTCAGCCGCACTGCGAATCTCGTGGCGCGCACACTCCTTGGGCTGAAGCCACACGATTGCACAGCTGGATTCCGACTCTATCGCGCGGAGGTGCTGCGCACTGTGCCCATCGACGCGATCCGCTCCAACGGCTACTCATTCCTTGTCGAGATGGTGAATGCAGTGCAGCAACACGGCTTCCACATCTGCGAAGTGCCGATCGTTTTCGAGGATCGCGTGCGCGGCACGTCGAAAATCTCCTCGGCTGAAATCTGGCGCGCCGTGCAGACCGTCATGCGCTTAGCGCTCGCGCGAGTGCGCGCGCAGCCGTTACCCCGGGTGGCAAAGCGTTGAGCTGCTGGTGCAAGTTCCCAGCGGTGTTCCTCGATACAATCTCCAGCATGACCGCGACGCAGGGGACGCTGCCGTTGGCGCTCGACGATCCTGCCAAGCGCATAGCCGAGCTGCGGGCGCAGATCGCCGAGCACGATTACCGCTACTATGTGCTCGATAGCCCGATCATTAGCGACGCTGAATATGACGCACTTGTAGCGGAGCTGCGCGCGCTTGAAGCAGCTCATCCCGAGCTAATCACGCCCGACTCGCCTACGCAGCGCGTTGGCGGTGTCGTCGCTGAGGGGTTTGCCAAAGTGCAGCATCCGCGCCCCATCCTCAGCCTTGCCAACGCGTTCAGTGCTGCAGAGGTGCGCGCTTGGCGCGAGCGCATCGGCAACTACGCGGAGAAAAACTTGCCCGATGTAGACCCGCGCACGCTCGACCGCTACGTGGTTGAGCCGAAGATAGATGGTCTCACAGTGGTGCTCACCTACGAGTACGGCCGCTTCGTGCAAGGCGCCACTCGTGGCGACGGCACTTTAGGCGAGGATATCACCGCCAACTTGCGCACGATCAAGCAACTGCCGCTGCGCTTGCGCGCGCGCGCATTTGCCGGCACTCCGCCTGCGCGCTTCACGGTGCGTGGCGAGGCGTACATGCCCATCGCTGATTTCGAACGCATGAACGAGGAGCTGCGCGCTGCTGGCGAACGCACGTTTGCAAACCCGCGCAACGCGGCAGCGGGGTCGCTGCGCCAGCTCGACCCGCGCGTAACGGCGCGCCGACCGCTGAAGCTATTTTGCTACGCCATCGTCGAGTATGTCGCGGCACCAGGAACGCCGCCAATGCCCCAAACCCAATGGGAGGCGCTTGCCTTGCTGCGCGCTGCCGGCTTCCCAGTGAGCGACTTGGCGCGTCGGTTCGAGAGCCTTGAGGAAGCAATCAACTACTGCGAGGCTTCCGTGTCGCTGCGCGACACACTGCCATTCGAGGTGGACGGCATGGTGATCAAGCTGGATGACTTGGCGCTCGCCGAGCGGCTTGGTTTCGTGGGCAAGGATCCGCGCGGGGCGATTGCGTTCAAGTTCCCGGCGCGCGAGGCGACGACGATCCTAAGGGACGTGGTGGTGCGTGTGGGGCGAACGGGCAACATCGTGCCGAACGCAGTGCTCGAGCCAGTGCGGCTTGGCGGCATCACCATCACAAGCGCCACCCTGCACAACTATGACGACATTGCGCGCAAGGACATCCGCATTGGCGATCGCGTGATCGTGAGGCGCGCCGGCGATGTGATCCCTTACGTGGCTGGTCCTGTGATCGCTGCGCGCACTGGTAACGAGCGCCCCATCACACCGCCGACGCACTGCCCGTTCTGCGGCACGCCGCTCACGCGCCGCGAGGGCGAGGTCGCGCTGTATTGCCTCAACGCAGCGTGCCCGGGGCGCGTTGACCGTGCGATTGAACACTTCGTTGGACGCGCAGCGATGGACATCGCTGGACTAGGCGAGAAGATCGTGGCGCAGCTCGTAGATGCCGGCTTAGTGAGCGATGTCGCCGATCTGTATTACCTCAAGAAGGAAGACCTGCTCGGCTTGGAGAAGTTCGCCGAGAAGAAGGCCCAGAACGTGCTTAATGCAATCGAAGCGAGCAAGCGCCAGCCCCTGTGGCGCTTGATCGTGGGCTTGGGCATTCGGCACGTCGGCGAAGTTGCGGCGCGCGCGCTTGCGGATCGCTTCGGCAGCCTCGACGCTTTGCTCGAAGCAGCGGCTCAGCACCCCGATCAGCTCCAAGAGATCGAAGGCGTTGGTCCTGTGATTGCCGAAAGCGTGCGCGAATGGGCTTTGCGTCCGAGCACGCGTGCGCTCGTTGAGAAACTCAAGCGCGCAGGCGTGAACCCGACGCAGCAGCCACGCACAGCAGCGCCTGCTGAAGGTCCGCTGAAGGGCAAAACGTTTGTGATCACGGGCACGCTTTCACAGCCGCGCGAAGAGGTGGCGGCTTGGATCGTTGCCCATGGCGGCAAAGTGACCGACAGCGTGAGCAAGAACACGAGCTTCCTCGTGGTCGGCGCGTCGCCTGGCAGCAACAAGCTCACCAAAGCGCAGCAGCTCAACGTGCCGATCATTGACGAAGCCACGCTGCGCGCCATGGTCGAGCAGCGCAGCTAAGCAAGCACGGCGGCAGGCTCGATGTGATGATCGTCTTCTCGCACGAGGTCGTCCATGTTTTTCAGGGGAACGACCTGGGCAAGTCGCCGCAGGTCGCAGTGTTCACTGTGCCGTCTCGTGTTGGCGGGGGGCGCGACACGCTGCTCGTGTTTTTGGATCTCCCATCGGCTTCTGCGCAGGTGTGTAACGAGTTGGCGCGCACGCTCGTCGAGGGCTACACGCGCGCGCCCGGCGGGATGACGTCGGCGCTGCGGCTTGCTATCAATTTGGTCAACGACCGCGCCGTGCAATTAAACCGCGGCGCAATCCCTTCGCGCCGCATTGAGGGCTCAGTGAGTTGCGCGCTGCTCACTGGTGACGGTTTGGTCTTGGCGCAGGCGGGACCAGCGATCGCCTTCGCGCGCGCTGCAAATGGTGCATTTGAGGTCATCGAGCCATGGTTTAACGGTCAGCCACAATTGGTTGGCATTGCACCGCGCGTGGATGTCTTCTTCAACCATTTCAGCGTGAAGCCCGGTGATGTGTTTGTGCTGAGCGGGGCGCGATCCATCGCCGACGTGAGCGAGGAGCTGATCGAGGTGTGCATGTCCAAGGGCGACGCGCGCATGGTTGCTGGCTACCTCAACGCTAACGTGAAACGCGGGCGCATGGTCGGGATCGCCATCTCCGCAGATGTGCCTCCAGCAGCAGGCGCTGCGTTCGGTGCGTCGTCGCCCCTTGCCTCTTCGCAGAGCAGCTCGCAACCTGTGTCAGCTCCTGCCGGCGCTCCAGCAGTCGCCCCAAGCCCAACACCTTCGGCGGACGCCAAGCGCGCTGCTGCGAGGCGCACGACTGAGGCTGCGCCTTCGGTGTTTCAGCGCGTAGGTGCAGCGCTGTGGCATGCGCTGGGCATGCTGGGTCGCGTGCTTGCGCGTGCCTTCTCTGCGCTCTTAAGCCGAGTGTTGCCTGACGACAATGCTGTTAGCGTGAGCACGCCAAGCGCGCGCGTGATCACATTCGCGCTAGCAGCTACCGCGGTGCTTGTTCCCATCGTGGTTGGTGTGCTTGTCGGCGTGCTTTACTTCCAGTTCAGCGGTGAGGCAGAACGATTGCAATTGCGCGCCAGCGCGCAGGCATTGGTTGAGCAAGCGCGCCAAGCGCGCACTGCCGAAGAGGTCAAAGCGCGTTGGACAACGGCGCTGCGCGCGATTAACGCTTACGAAGCGCAGGCCCCCGACGATCGCGCTACTTTTGCGGAGGCGCGTCGCGAGGCGCGCGCGCGGCTTGACGAAGTGCTCGGCGTGGTGCGCGTGCCGCCAAACGTGCTTGCCTCCTTTGATCGCGCAGCACGCCGTCGCATCAGCGTGACGCCGCTAGGGGTGTACGTGCTCGACCTCGAAGCGAACGTGGTCTCCTTTCAGCGCTTCAACCTCGCGCGCGACGCCCTTGTGGACCAACCGCTGAACTTGCTGTTCGACGGTCAGCGCACAGCACCTGTGCCGCTGGTTGACATTGCGCACGCGACGACGCTGGGCAACCGCTGGCGCACTGAAGGCGCAGTGTTGTTTAGCCATGCTGCGGTGTACGAATACAGCTCAGCCACAGGGCGGGCAGTGCCTCTCAGCGTGCCAGAGACGAACGGTGTTGTGCCGTCCAATGTGCAGAGCGGCGCGCTCTTCGACAACCGCGTTTATCTCCTCGACACTGGCACTGGCCAAATTTGGCGTTACACCCTCGTGAACGACGGCTTGAGCAACGCCAACAGCACTTACTTCCGCTCGCCCTACCCGGCGCTGCGCGAGAGCGTGGACTTCGCGGTTGATGGCGCAGTGTATGTGCTGCAGCGCAGCGGTGCAGTGATGAAATACTTTAACCGTCAAGAAGCTGGTTTCGTCATGAGCGGCTTGCCGGAGCCGCTCGTGCAGCCGGTCGCGCTTGCGCTGCGCGGTGATGCGCCCGACCAGGGCAGTGTCTTCATCTTGGACAGCGGCAACGGCGCGATCATTGAGCTACGCAAGGATGGCGCCTTCGTGCGCCAGTTCCGTGCAGAAGGCGATGAGTTCGTCGGAGCGCACGACTTGGCAGTGGACGCGAGCGGTCAATTTGCGATCGTAGCTGGGCGCGATCGCCTCTACCGATTCCTGCTTCCCTGATTTCACTCCTTCAACCCGCGCGTGAGCGCGTCGAGCACCCAGAGATGGGTGAGGATGCGCAGCGCGAAGCCTTCTTCGGAAAGGTGGAAGTAGTAACCCCACTCATCTACGAGCCCGTTCTGAGTGAATGGGCGATGAGGCAGGTCTGGGTTAGGCACGGTCGGCAGCGCGCGTGTGGCGATGTAGAAATCGGCGATGGGCAGTTGCTCCTCGCGCGCGACACGACGGATGGTGTCGTTGATGAAATGCAGACTGGCACCGCCGTGGATGGATTCCATCTCATCTGCTTTGGTCACCAACACAGGCAGCACCGCCTGCGTGATCGCGTGGTTGATCATGCGGCGCAGATTTGCCTCGAACTCACGCCATGCAAAACTGTCGCCTGTGCCGAGCTGGATGAAGACGATGCTAGCATTGGACCGACGCAGCTCGCAGACAAACATGCCCTCAGTGGGCAAGCAGGGAGGCGAGGGCGCATAGGCGGGGTCGAACATGTGCACAGCGCCGATGCCGCCGCGCACGGCAAGGCTGACATGAGCGAACGAAGGGTCAAAGCGCGCGATGATCGGGTTCAGGTGCGCATGTCGGCTGAGGTCGAAGCTGCCAGCGGCAATGCGCCCAATGCTGCGCTCCCATGCGGAATTGCTGTCCCCAGCAACAGTGAACAGTCGAGGGTTGCGCCCTGCCTTGACAGCTTGCTGGTAAATCAGGCGGCCGCGCACAGTCATGGTGATCCACGTCGGAAGAGGATGAGTGTTGGTGTTTCGCACGGCTGGAGGGAACGTGAGTTTGACGGCAGGCACTTGGCTCGGGTTCGTCGCGTTGCCAAATCCGCTTGGGATCCATGCTTGCGCGGCACCGTATGCCACAGCTACCCACGTGCCGTCGCTGCTGCGCGCGAGCACAGGATAGCGGCTGCCCTGTTCTGCAAGCGCGATTCTTGGCGCGAGCACGCTCGGCGCCCTGCGCAGCCACACACCAGGCCAGGTCACCACGAACTCCGTTGACGCCGAGGCAGCGTGTGCATTGCCAACGCTGGCGAGGCATGCCAATGTGAGCGCGATCAGCCTCTTGCTGCAACGACAAACGCGCGCGTTCATCGGCTCAAGGTATACCGCAAGCGCGACAAGCCGTGTCGTCGCTTTGTGTTTACACTTGCGGGCTGTATGCCGCTCTCATGGATTCCGATTCCAGCGCTTGTGTTGGTGTTGCTCCTTCTGCTGTACTTCGAGGCACGTGCACCGCGCTACAGGCGTGCCGCGCACGCGCTTAGGGTGATCGCCACGCTCCTCGTCGCTTTCGTTGCAGCGCTCTCTTTCGCTCAGCCAATTCACCTGCCGCTTTACAGCGCTTTGGTGCTCGTCGCTCTGGGGTGGTCGCTTGTTGGGGACTGGTTGCTGATCGGCGGGGCTTCTGATGCGCGGCGCTTCGCGCGCAGTGTCGTTGCGTTTGCTGTTGCTCACGGTTTCTACATTGCTGCGTTGAGTTACGTGCAGGTTGCGCGCGGGATGCCGCTTAATCTCGGTCGAGAGGGAGGATTAGCGGCTGCGATAGGTGTATTGGCGTTGGTGGTTTACGTGTACCTGCGCCCTCGCCTCGGTGAATCGAGTGGCGTTGTAGCGATCTACGTGACCATGCTCTCGCTGATGGTGCACCGCGCTGTGAGCGGGGTGGACGTAGGGGCAAGTCTACTTTCGCAGTCAGTGCTTGCTGGTGCGGGCGCAGTTCTTTTCTACATTTCCGACATCATGCTTGCTATTAACCGCTTCGTGTTCAATGAAGAAGGCGCTGCTAATAGCGCTTGGGTGCTCTCCACATACTACTGCGCGCAGTTGTTTTTGGCGCTTTCTGCTTCTTACCTGTGAGAGGAGGGAGCAGCGAAACAAAAGACCGAAGCCGAAGGGCTTCGGTCTTACAGGGAATCGCGGACGCGCTTTCCGCTTATTCGACCCAACCGAAGGTGCGCTCGACGGCTTTAAGCCAGCCCTTGTAGAGACGCTCACGCGTCTCGGCGTCCATCTTCGGCTCCCACGTCTTGTCCACCGCCCAGTTTTGCCGCAGGTCATCGAGGTTGCTCCAAAAGCCCACCGCCAACCCAGCAGCATAGGCGGCGCCGAGCGAGGTGGTTTCGGCAACCACAGGGCGGATCACTGGCACGCCGAGGATATCAGCTTGGAACTGCATCAGCAGCTCGTTGTAAACCATGCCGCCGTCCACCTTCAATGCGGTGAGCTTCACGCCGGAGTCTTTCTCCATAGCGTCGAGGACTTCGCGGGTTTGGTAGGCGGTTGCCTCTAGAGCAGCACGGCAGATGTGGTTCTTGTTTGTGTAACGCGTGAGACCTACAATGACACCACGCGCGTCCATGCGCCAATAGGGCGCGAAGAGACCAGAAAATGCCGGCACGAAGTACACGCCACCGCTATCTGGCACTTGCCGCGCGTAATCCTCGATGTGCTTGGAGAAGTCAAAGAAGTCGAGGTTGTCGCGCAGCCACTGCACCAACGCGCCCGTGATGGCAATCGATCCTTCCAAGCAGTAGACCGTGGGTTGGTTGCTGAATTGGTAGCCTACGGTGGTCAGAAGACCGCTTTTGCTCGGGATGGGGGTGGTGCCAGTGTTTAACAGCATGAAGCAGCCTGTGCCGTAGGTGTTTTTCGCCTCGCCAGGGCTGAAGCAAGTTTGCCCAACCAAGGCTGCTTGTTGGTCGCCAAGGTCTCCACATACGGGGATGCTGGCGCCGAACGGTCCATCCTTGCGCGTGTAGCCATACACTTTGGGGTCGCTGGATGGACGAATTTGGGGCAGCATTTGGCGCGGGATGCCAAGAGTGTCAAGGATGTCTTGGTCCCAATCCAGCGTCTCCAGATTCATTAGCATGGTGCGGCTGGCGTTGGACGGATCGGTCACGTGCACCCCGCCTTCCGGGCCTCCGGTGAGCCACCAGATTTCCCACGTGTCGATATTGCCGAAGAGGGCGTCGCCGCGCTCAGCAGCTTCGCGCACTCCGGGCACGTTGTCCAAAATCCACTTAATCTTCGGACCGGAGAAGTAAGTAGCGATGGGCAGCCCCGTTTTCGCGCGGAAGCGGTCTTGACCACCTTCGCGCGCGAGTTCGTCGCACATGTCCTTGGTGCGCGTGCACTGCCAAACGATGGCGTTGTAGAACGGCTTGCCGGTGCGCCGATCCCAAACAACGGTCGTCTCGCGCTGGTTAGTGACGCCGATCGCTGCTAGATCAGCAGCGTCGATCTTGCTTTTCTCCAGCGCCCCTTTAATGACCTGCTGAGTGCGTTCCCAGATCTCCAGCGGGTTGTGCTCAACCCAGCCGGGTTGTGGGTAGATCTGCTGATGCTCGAGCTGGTGCACGGCGATCACCTGCCCGGCGTGATCGAAGACCATGAAGCGAGTGCTTGTAGTGCCTTGATCGATCGCGCCGACATACTTTGCCACGGATCCCTCCATTGCATCTGCTTGCGGCGCTTGCTGAAGAGACAAGCGCCGCAAGGGATTTGAGTGCCTCGAAGATCACATGCCCCAGCGCAACGCTGGCGTGTTCACAGGCGCATCCCAAAGGTCAATCAGCTCGTCGTTCATGCGCAGCAGGGTGATCGAGACGCCTTGCATCTCCAGCGAGGTGATGTATCGCCCGATGAGGCGGCGAACGATCTTAAGCCCTTTCTTCTCGCAGATCTCGTGCAGCTTGCGGTAGATGATGGGCAGCTCGATGTCTGGCGTGCCACCCATGCTGTTCACAAATGCGAGCACACTATCGCCAGGACGGAAAGGCTCGCTGACCAGCTCGACCTCAACCCATTCGCCTTTCTGCTCGTCGAATTCGCGCACTGTTCGGCGGTAAGCTGGGTCCTCGATGATGGAGATCGCCAGCATCTCGGTGATCTCGTCTGCGGTCTTCATCTTCATGCGCTCGCGCCCTGGCTCACCGTGAATGCCGATGCCCACCTCCATTTCATCGTCGCCGAGGGTGAAGGTTGGCTTGCCAGCGGTGGGCACAGTGCATGGCGTCAGTGCAACGCCCATGCTGCGCCCATTGAGGTTCACTTGCCGACAAATATTAGCAACGCGCGTTAAGTCGTAGCCGCGCTCAGCTGCTGCGCCACAAATTTTTTCAGCGAGCACGGTGGTGCCAACGCCGCGCCGACCGGCGGTGTAGAGGCTGTCCTTTACAGCGACGTCATCATCGATAAGGATGTTGAGGACGCGAATGCCCTCGGCGCGCGCCAGGTCCGCGGCTATTTCAAAGTTCATCACGTCGCCAGTGTAGTTCTTGACGATGAAAAGCACACCAGCGCCGCTATTGACTTTCTTTGCCGCCTCAAGCATCTGGTCAGGCGTGGGCGAGGTGAAGACTGCACC
>JANWUW010000061.1 GCA_025057935.1 Thermoflexales bacterium | reverse complement strand
ACGCCGTGAAGTTCGCCAAACCCTTCAACGACAGCACCTTCGTGATCGCTGCCGTCAGCGTCGTCTTCCCATGGTCAATGTGACCCATCGTCCCTACGTTCACGTGCGGCTTCGTGCGCACAAACTTCTCTTTCGACATGGCTCGTACCTTGTAGTTGCAGCAAGCGTTCTCGATGATAAAGCGCGGTCGAACGCGCGCCGACCACGCTTGAAGCCCACGACCGGGATCGAACCGGCGACCTCACCCTTACCAAGGGTGTGCTCTACCTGCTGAGCTACGTGGGCACAAGTGGGCCGAGCAGGACTCGAACCTGCGAAGGCGTTCCGCCAGCGGATTTACAGTCCGCCCCCTTTGCCGCTCGGGACATCGACCCATTAGCTTCGCAATTCTAGCGCAACTTTGCGCGAAGCCGACGACGGGACTTGAACCCGTAACCTACCGATTACAAGTCGGTTGCTCTGCCGAGTTGAGCTACGTCGGCGCAGCGCTTACCGTTCATTCTAGCACGCGCGGGCTGCGCGGCGACTACTTGTTGCCGCAGCCGCGCAAGCGAGAAAACACCCGCTCACCTCATCGTCAAATGGCGTAAAATGTGCTCGCCTATGGTAGCTGGCTCTGGTGCGTGGATCCGATTCGCCTCGGCGGTGTCGGACACACGACGCTTGTGGTGCTACCATGTTCGCCCTGCGAACGATCGGCGCTCTTGCGGGCGTGGTGTAGAGGTAGCACGTCTGCCTTCCAAGCAGAAGGTCGCGGGTTCAAATCCCGTCGCCCGCTTCGTGTCCTCCTCTGGTGTTGCTGTGCACTCTTTAAATCGCGAACGCTAGAGCCATGCCCATCTACGAGTATCGTTGTCAGCATTGTGGACGCAAGGTGAGCATCTTCTGGCGCAGCCTCTCTGCTGTCAACGAAGCCGAGGCGCGCTGTGAATTTTGCGGCAGCCGCAGACTCAAGCGCCTTGTCTCGCGGGTGCGTGTGGTGCGCCGCGGCGCCAGCAGCGGCGAGGATGGCCTGAGCGATGACCTGCTCAACGAGATGGAAAACATCGACGAGAACAACCCGCGCGCAATCGGTCGATTGATGCGCCGCATGGCTGAGGAGACCGGCGAGGATATGGGTCCGGAATTCGAAGAGATCGTGTCGCGCCTCGAACGCGGTGAAGACCCAGAGCAAATCGAGAAAGACCTCGGTGACCTCTTCGGCGACGAGGAAGGCATGGGTGAAGACGAGTTCGCGCCTGCTGCTGAAGCCACAGCGAGCAACACAGAAAGCAGCAGCGACAGTGAGACAACCCACAGCAGCACAGATCAAAAGACCCCAAGCCGGCGCACCGTGGCGATGAGCAGCACACGCCGCAAGCGCAGCAGCCGCACCACCACTGCGACCTCCAAGCGCGCGCGCAAGTCCTCGCGCAGCCGCAAGGCGCGCGCTTGAGAACGCCTCGCCGAAAGTCTCGCCTCTCTCCCCTCACTCGCTGCACATCTCGGGCGTGCATACTACGCCCCATGCGATACATCCTCGCGCACGACCTAGGCACGACTGGCAACAAGGCAAATCTCTTCGACGACCAAGGACGTTGGGTCGCTGGTCATCTCGAGCCATATCCCGTCCATTACCCACACCCTGGGTGGGCAGAGCAAGACCCTCATGACTGGTGGCGCGCGGTGTGCCACGCAACGCGCGCCTTGCTCACGCAAACTGGCATCGCGCCACGCGACGTTGCCGCCGTGACTTTCAGCGGGCAGATGATGGGCGTCGTGGCTGTAGATGCATCCGGCAAGCCATTGCGCTCGGCGATCATCTGGGCTGACCAACGCGCCGTTGAAGAAGCGCAGCTCATCGCCGAGCGATGCACGCCCGAAGCAGTGTATCAGCGCACTGGTCACCGCATCAGCCCAGCCTACATTGCCGCAAAGATGCTTTGGATCAAGCGGCACCAGCCTGATCTCTTCCAACAAGCAAGTTGCTTCCTCACCGCTAAGGACTACATCGTGCTGCGCCTGACCGGGCAGTACGTCACTGACTACTCCGATGCCTCAGGCACAAATCTTTTCGACCTACACACGCGCACTTGGTGCGAGGACTTTCTCGAGCAGCTTGAACTAAGCCTTGGTCAGCTTCCTGCGCTTCACCCCGCATCGAGCGTGGTCGGCACGCTGACGCATGAGGCGGCTGAAGCATGCGGCTTGCTCGAAGGGACGCCCGTGGTCATCGGAGGCGGTGATGGTGCATGTGCTACGGTCGGCGCGGGATGCATCGCCGACGGCGAGCCCTACTGCGTCTTAGGCACATCGGCTTGGATCGCGTTCACAGCGCCACAGCCGTTGATCGATCCGCAGCAGCGCACCTTCACCTTCCATGCGCTGCAACCCGACCGCTACATACCCATGGGCACGATGCAATCCGCGGGTGGTGCACGCGAGTGGCTGTTGCGCGCCATGCAGGCGCAGCCTGAGGAAGCGCTCGCGCGCGTGCCGCCAGGATGCGATGGACTGCTGTTCTTGCCTTACCTGATCGGCGAGCGTAGCCCATGGTGGAACCCGCACGCGCGCGCCGCGTTTGTGGGGTTGACGATGAGCCACGACGCAGCCGCGATGCAGCGCGCTGTGCTAGAAGGCGTGGCGTTCAATCTGCGCCTGATCTTTGAGGCGCTCGGCGCGCAAACGCCGCTGAAAACGCTGCGCTTGATCGGCGGCGGCGCGCGCAGCGCGCTTTGGCAGCGCATCCTCGCCGACGTGCTCGGCGTGCCGTTGCTAATCCCCGAGCTGCTTGCCGAGGCGACCTCTTGGGGCGCTGCTGTTGCAGGCGGCGTTGGCGCTGGCATCTACGCCGATTGGTCCATTGCTGAAGCCAGCGCGCGCGTCCGAAACGTGATCGAGCCGGATCTTGCGGCGCATGAGCGCTACACAGAAGCGTTCATGCGCTTTCAGCAGGCATATCACGCCCTCGCGCCACTATACACACCCATCGAGAGCATTTGACAAAGCTTGAACGAGGCGCTAGATTTGTAAATGGCGTATGTTCGAGCAATACAGCACCGATCCGATCTTCAACGTGAAGGCGGTGGTGCACCAAACCGGTGTCTCGGCAGCGACGCTGCGCGCGTGGGAGCGTCGCTACGGCGTCCCTAGCCCGCCGCGCACGGAGAGCGGCTACCGGCTCTACTCTGCACGAGACATCGCCATCATTCGCTGGCTCAAGGCGCAAGTGGAGAGCGGGTTGAGCATCAGCCAAGCAGTGCAATTGCTGCGCTCACTGCAATCTGCGAACACGCGGAGCGAGCCAGCCAGCGCTCCCTCTCCCGATCCGCACAACACCTGCCAGCGCTTGCACGACGTGATCATCGAGAGCGCGCGCACTTTCGACGAGCAGCGCATTGACCAAGCGCTGAACGAGGCGTTCTCGCTGCTTTCCATCGAGGATGTGTGCGAGGGGTTGATCCAGCCTGTGCTGCGCACTGTGGGCGAGCTTTGGGCGAGTGGGGCGCTCGATGTGAGCATGGAGCACTTCGTCACGAACGTCTTGCGCCGGCGGCTGATGGCGCTGATGAACGCCGCGCCCGCACCGCTGCGCGAGGCGCGCATCATCGCCGCATGTGCGCCGCAGGAGTATCACGAGGTCGGGCTGATGGTGCTCGCGCTGCTGCTGCGTCGCCGCGGTTACAGCGTGGTTTACCTTGGTCAAGATACCCCTGGTGCGCGCCTTGCTGAAGCCGTTGCGCAAGCGCAGGCGCAGGTGGTGTTGCTCTCTGCTAGCACATTGGTCGCAGCGGCGAACTTACTCGACGCCGTGGAAGCTTTGCGCGCGCAACCCAACGGTCATGCTGTGCGCATTGCGTTTGGCGGACGCATCTTCAGCCGCGTGCCGGCTCTGCAACGCCGCGTGCCAGCCACGCATCTTGCAGAGCGCGCGCGCGAAGCTGTGGCGCAGATCGAATCCCTCATCGCAAGCCCTCCACTGCACCCCGACTACACACTCCTTCTTAACGATCGTCAAAACGGCAACGACCTCATTGCGCGACTGCGCTTGCTGCAAACGCAGGCTGTTGATCGCTTCGCCCGAGATGCAGCTCTCCTCGACGCGCTTGCTCAGGTGCCGATCGAGCAATTGCAAGCCGTCGCTTCCGAGCTCATTGCGCTCATCCTTGCCGCATTGCGCCTTCACGCACCGGAAGCCCTACGCGACCCAGAAGTAGTGCGTTGGCGACGCACCGATGAGGCTGCGCCGCATGGACTGCCCATGCCGTTGATCGCCAACCTGCTCAGCGAGGTCTGGCGCGCGCTCTTGTCTGCCCAGGAGTTCGACGCGCTCGCGCCTTATCTCAACGCCTTGCGCACGGCTGTGCATCTGCAAACCTGAGGACTCGCTCAGCGCGCCAAAGCTAAGCCGCGCTTCAGCTTCGCCGATACACTCCGATGCCTGGAGCGCGAACATGATCCTCGTCACAGGAGCAAGCGGATACGTTGGCGGTCACACCTTGCGCGCGTTGCAGCAATCGCCGCTCGGCGCGCAGGGCGTGCGCGCGCTGGTGCGAAACGCCCACGGCGCAGCGAAAGTACGGCAGTGGGGCGCAGAGCCGATCATCGGCGATGTGACTGACCCCGAAGCGGTGCGCCGCGCCATGCAGGGCGTGGACAAAGTGGTGCATCTTGCAGCGGTGAACCGCGACCGCGGCGAGATCACCATGGAGCGCGTCAACGCGCAAGGCACGATCCACGTCGTGGACGCTGCCAAAGCTGCAGGCGTCAAGCACATCGTCACTGTTGTTGGCTTGGGCGCTGATCCCAATCGCCCTTTCCCCCTCGCCAGCACACAAGGTCGCGGGGTCAACTACTTAATGGCAAGCGGTGTGCCATACACAGTTTTGGAGGCATCGGTGATCTTTGGAGCTGGCGACGAGTTCATCAACACGCTCGCCGGCTTGGCACGAATTCCGCCGTTCATGATCGTCCCCGGCGACGGCAAAACGCGCTTCCAACCCATCGCCGTGCAGGACGTGGTGAGCTGCGTGCTCCAATCGCTGCAACGCGAAGACGTGGTGAATAAGCGGCTGCAGATCTGCGGCAGCGAAGTGTTGACGCTGGAGGAGATCATCGACGCCATCCTCGACGAAATGCGCTTGAAGCGCATCAAGCTGCACATGCCCGTGCCGCTGCTGCGCGTAGCAGTGGCGCTGATGGAAGCCACGCTGCCGAAGCCGCCTGTCACTACGAGCTTGCTGGCGCAGTTGGGCGTGGACAACGTGGCAACAAACAACGCCACAGAAACAGTCTTCGGCTTGCGCCCAATCCGCCTGCGAGAGGGCATTAGCTTTGTGAACGAGATGACTCTCGGCAAGTTTGTCGCGCGCACGCTTGGGCGCGCAGAGTATCGCTAGTGCGCCACTACTGATGCCCGAGTTTGAGCACGCTTTCGTAGTGCGCGCTCCTCTCACGCGCACGTGGGCATTTCACGCCGACCCGTTTTCGCTGCCGAAAGTAACGCGCAAGCCGCTGCGCTTGCGCGTGATCCATGCTGACCAGCCGCTCGCAGTCGGCAGCCACATTCATCTCGAGCTGCGGCTCGGTCCAATCCGCCGAACGTGGCGCGTGCGCGTGCGCGATTTGCAGCCGCCTTACGCCTTCACTGACGAGCAATTGCCAGGCGAAGGACCTTTTCGACGATGGGTGCACACGCACGCCTTTGAAAAGATAGACGCAACGCACACGCGCGTGATGGATCGTCTGTCGTTCGACCTGCACGGCGGGCTGCTCGGCACAGTAGTTGGCTGGCTGATGGCGCGTTTGATCCTGCCGCTGGTATTTGCTGCGCGCGCAGCCACCACGCGGTCTATCTTGGAGCGGGAACCATGAGCAACGCTTTACGCGAGAAAGTTGTCGTCATCACAGGCGCGAGCAGCGGGATCGGCCGCGCAACGGCGCTGCTGCTTGCTGAGCGCGGAGCGCGCTTGGCGCTAGCAGCGCGCCGCGCTGAACGACTCGCGGAAGTCGCCGCACAAGCGCGCCAACGCGGCGCACAGGCGATCGCCGTGCCCACAGACGTGACGCAGCCTGATCAGGTGCAGGACCTCGTCAGCGAGGTGCTCGCGACCTTTGGGCGCATTGACGCTTTGGTGAACTGCGCTGGCGTCGGTACGCTCAAGCCGATTGAGCAACTCACGCCTGCGGACATTGACCACCTTTACGCCGTCAACACCAAAGGCGTGATCTTGGTCTCGCAGGCAGTCGGCGCAGCGATGCTTAAAAGCGGCGGCGGCAAGATCGTCACACCTGTAGGCACGATGGGGCGCTACGTGATGCGCGGGAGCGTCGCTTACAGCGCCAGCAAGTGGGGCGCTGTTGGCGCGCTCAAAGCCATGGCGACGGAGTGGCAACGCAGCGGAATCGGCATCTCACTGCTGTACTTCGGAGGTGTGGACTCGCCGTTCTGGGATGCCATTGACATGCGCGTGCAGCGCGACAAGATGCTCAGCGTGGACGACGCAGCGCGTGCGATCGTGTATGCCCTCGAAGCAGCGCCTAACGGTGTGCTCAACGAGCTAGTGCTGCAGCCCGAAAGCCACCAGTTCATCTGAACAAAACGCGAGGGCAAAGCTGCGCGCAGCTTGCCCTCGCGCAAGCTACTCTTCTTCAGGGTGGCGTTCAGCGCGATACTTGGCGATGATCGCCTGCGCGATGTTCGGCGGCACCGGCGCGTAGTGATCGAACTTCATTGTGTAGAAGCCGCGCCCCTGCGTTAGGCTGCGCAGGTCGTTGCCATAGCGCTGCATTTCAGCTAGCGGCGCCTGCGCTTCGATGATCGCTTTGTTGCCGCGGTGATCCAAGCCGATGATTTGTGCACGCTTGGTTTTCAGGCTCGCCACCACATCGCCTTGGCTGGCTTCGGGGACGACGATGGTGAAGGTGTAGATTGGCTCGAGCAGCACTGGCCCCGCCTGCTCAAACGCCATCTTGAACACCTGCCGTGCGCAGATCTCAAACGCGATGGGCTTCGAGTCCACGGGGTGCTCCTTGCCGTCCAGCACGATGCACTTCACGTCAATGATGGGGTAGCCAGCGAGCACACCGCTCTCCATCACCTGCTTGATGCCCTTCTCGATGCTGGGCTGGAACGAGCTGCTGATCGCACCGCCAAACACCTGCCACTCAAACTCATAGCCCGCGCCGGGTGTGCTGGGCTCGACGATCATCTCGATCTCGGCGAACTGACCCGCGCCGCCAGTTTGCTTCTTGTGGCGGTAGCGCGCCTGCCCGCGCTTGGTGACCGTCTCGCGGTAGCTGATTTTCGGCAGCGTCGCCTCCACCTCGACGCCGAAGTGCGTGTGCAGGTGATGAATGGCAACGTCAACGTGCGCCTGCCCCATGCCGAGCAGCAGCGTCTCTTTTGTGCTCGGGTCGTGGACATGGCGCAGGCTGGGGTCTTCCTCGCACAAGCGCGCGAGCGCAGTGCTGAGCTTGGCAGCGTCGTTCTTGCTCTTGGGATGGAGCGCAACTGCATAAAGCGGATTGGGAAACTCGATCGGCGGCAACGCAGCGCAATGAGCGCGATCGCAGAGCGCGTCGCCGGTTTGCGCGCTGCTCAGCTTGGTGAGCGCGCCAATGTCGCCAACGTGCAAGATTGGCACAGGGAACTGCTCTTTGCCGCGCGGAACTAGCAGTGTGGCGATGCGCTCCTCTTCGTTGGTGCGCGCGTTGACCAAGCGCACATCACCGCCACGCACAGGACCCTCGATCACGCGGAAGTAGCTCACTTTGCCCACGTAAGGGTCTGCCATGGTCTTGAAGACGAACAACACTGTGCCATGCTCGCCGTCATCGGGGTCAGCGCCGAGATCGAAGGGCATGGGCGCGTAGTTGACCAAGGCGTAGAGCATGGCATGCGCGCCGATGCCGCTCGCCGGCGCCGCGCAGAACACCGGCACGAAAGTGCGCTTGCGGATGGCGCTGCGCAAGCCGCGGATGAACTCCTCATCAGTCAAATCGCCCGTCTCCAGCCACTTCTCGATCAGCTCGTCTTCGCCCTCGGCAGCCGCTTCCATCAAACGCGCGCGCGCCTCTTCGACCAGATCGCGCATCTCAGCTGGCACCTCGGCGACTTCGCCATTGGGTCCCCTGAGGTAGCGGCGGCTGACGAGGTCAACAACACCCTGAAAGTGGCTCTGCGCGCCGACGGGCAGCATGAGCGGCACGATGTCTTGATGGAACGCCTCGTGGAGCTGCTCCATCACTCCCTTGAAATCGGCGTTCTCGCGGTCCATGCGGCTGATCAACACCGCGCGCGGAATCTTGGCCTCGTCCACCGCCTGCATTGCCAACTCAGTGCCGACCTCCACGCCGCTCACTGCATCTACGAAGATCAACCCGAGGTCAGCGACGCGCACCGCGCTTTTCACCTCGCCGTAGAAGTCGGTATAGCCAGGGCAGTCGATCAGGTTGATCTTGTGGTCCTTCCACTCAACGGGGATCACACTTAGGCGCACCGACTGCTTGCGGCGTTTCTCCTCATCATCGTAATCCGAGACGGTGGTGCCATCATCCACTTTGCCCATGCGGCTGATGTTGCCGCTGGCGAACAACAACGCCTCTGCAAACGTGGTCTTGCCTGTGCTGTTGTGACCGATTAGCGCGACGTTGCGCAGCCTCTCGGTGGCATACTCCTTCATCGCAACCTCTGCCTCCATGTGCAGGATGATGAAGAAGATTTAACACCGCTCGGCGCAGATTGGCAAGCGAGACCCATCACAAGCGCGTCAGCCGATAGACATGCACAACGCGCTCGCCCGTGGTGTAGAACGAAAACAGCGTGAGCAGGGCGACCATGATGAGCAACGCCTCGGGAAACACAGACGCAGCCAGCAACCCAAGCGCAAGCACCACAAAGCGCCCCAGACGCCCAAAGACGCCCACCGTGCAGTCGAGCCCGAGCCCCTCAGCGCGCGCGCGTGTGTAGCTCACCAAGTAGGAGCCAATCAGCGCGGCAAACGCCAACGCGACGCCGACCACCATCTGGCGTTGGGCGAAAAGCACAGCCACGCCGCCCAAGATCGCCCCCTCGGCGACACGATCGACTGTGCTATCTAAAAACGTGCCGAAGGTGCTGCGCACGCCGCGCTTGCGCGCCACGCCCCCATCGAGCACGTCCAGCGGCATTGCAAGCAGCGTCATCACCACCCCTCCCCAGAACGGCTCGCCAAGCGCGATCAAAGCGCCTGCGACCACGTTCAGCACCATGCCGAGCGCGGTGAGCAGGTCTGGGCTGACCTTGGTGCGCGCCAGCAAGGCGATCAGCGGATCAAACATGGGCGCGAGATGCTGACGCGCCCAGCGTTCAAGCGAGAACATGGACGCAGTGTACAGGCATTGACATTCTGGCTTCCCCGCGATACACTATAAGCACAAGCGATACGTCGCAAGGAGGCAAGAAAGTGGGTTGCGAAGCCCACTTTCTTTTTCTCAACGCTTAAGAGAGCATTTAGATAAGCTTAAAATTATCGAAAGAAGCACCTAGCGATGAGAAACGAACTGGCGCTCGCCATCAACCAGATCAGCTCGGAGCGCAACCTGCCGCGCGAGATCGTCGCGCGCGTGGTGGAATCGGCGCTCGTGCAGGCGTATCGAAAGCACGCCAACGTGCTTCCGGGTCAAAACGTAGCCGTCAAGGTGGCTACGGACACGGGCGAGGTGCGCGTGTACGTCGAGAAAGAAGTCGTCGAGGAGGTCAACGAGGCGCGCACGGAGATCGCGCTGCAAGAGGCGCGCGCCCATAAGCCCGACGCCCAGCTCGGCGACTGCATCATGGTGGACGTCACCCCGGAAGACTTCGGACGCATTGCCGCGCAAAACGTGAAGCAACTTGTGGTGCAGAAGCTGCGCGAGGCGGAGCGCGATTTCCAATACAACCAGTTCGTTGAGCAAGAGGGTGAGATCGTCGTCGGCTTGGTGCAGAGCGTGAGCGGCGCTGGTTTGGTAGTGGACTTGGGGCGCGTGGAGGGCATTCTGCCCCGCAAGGAGCAGATCCCCGGCGAGAAATATGAGCCGCAGCAGCGCCTGCGCGCCTACGTGATGGAAGTGAAGCGCACTAACCGTGGTCCGCAGGTGATCCTGTCGCGCGCCAGCAAGCACTTCTTGCGCCGCCTGCTCGAGATCGAGGTGCCTGAGCTAGCAAACGGCGCCATTGAGATCAAAGCCATCGCGCGTGAACCTGGGTCGCGCTCGAAGGTCGCCGTGGCTGCGTTGCAGCCAAACGTGGACCCAGTCGGCGCGTGCATCGGGCAGCGCGGCACGCGCATCCAGAACGTGATCAACGAGCTGCATGGCGAGAAGATCGACGTGATCGAGTGGAGCGCAGACCCAGCTACTTACATCGCCAAAGCCCTCGGTCCAGCGAAAGTGATGTCGGTTCACCCGCACAACGCCAAGAGCGCCACCGTGATCGTGCCCGACGACCAACTCTCGCTTGCCATTGGGCGTGACGGCCAAAACGCGCGGCTGGCAGCGCGGCTGACCAATTGGCGCATTGACATCCGCAGCACCAGCGAGGCGCTAACTGACGCGCTGAACCAACTAGAGGAAGACGAAGCGATGCGCGCTTGGGTGGGCGAGGAAGTCACGCAACAGCTTCCCATGCTCCGCGAGCTGCTGGTGCGCCAGCGCACCGTCTCCTCAGCGCTCTCCGCAGAGGAGTTCGCCCTAGTGAAGCGCGTGGTTGACGCAGTGTTCGCCTATCACATGCAGCACAAGGACAAAACTGCTGCAGCGCCTGCAAAGCCAGCCCAGCGCCAAGCAGCCGCGCCGCACAGCGAGAAGCCGCGCGTCGCTGTGCCGAAAGAAGCCTACGCCATGGCTGTCTCTGAACTAGGGCTCTCGCCGCGCGTGTTGCAGCACCTCAACGCAGCCGGCATCGTCTCGGTGGGTCAGCTCTTGGAGCGCAGCGCGCGCGGCGACGAGGGTTTGCTCGCCATCGAGGGCATCGGCCCGAAAGCGTTGAGCGAGCTCAAGCAGGCCCTTGACAAGGTGGTGGGTCAGTGGTCGCTTGCCGAGGCTACAGCGAGGGCGCAGCCCGCCAAGCCCGCCGAGGAGACCACCGAGCAAGCCCAGCAGCTCTTCATCGAAGCGATGAACGAGGCGGTCGCGGTTGACCCCTTGCAGAAGCACGACGAGCAGCGCTGAAGGGCTGCTTGAGGCACGTGGTTGGGCGATGGGCGATCAAGCCGAACGCACTCAACCGCGCAAAGGCAAGCACGTGCCCATGCGCATGTGCATCGCCACGCGCACGGTGCATCCGAAGCGCGACCTGGTGCGCTTGGTGCGCACTGAGGACGGGCACATTGTGGTGGATCCGACTGGCAAGCGCGGTGGCAGCCGCGGTGCCTACCTGTGCAAGAGCCGCGCTGCTGCCGAGCTTGCCATCCGCCAGAAAAAGCTGGAGGCTGTCTTCGGGCAGCCGCTCTCGAAAGAGGATGCTGAGGCCATTCTTGCGTTCTTCAGTCAATTCGACTGAAGCGCTGCGCAGCCGCTGAGCGGCGCACAGCGAACGATGTTGAGTAATGTTTGAACGCAGGCCTCACAAGCCTGCGTTCTTTTTGAGCGCTGCTGTGGTGAATTCGATTTTGTTGCGCGAATAGCGGCGCGCCACGATGGGCGCGATTTCACTCATCCTGAGTTACCGTTTCTCGCATTCTGAGTCTGTTTCTCATTCTCATTCGCTCACTCGGACATACATGCCTAACTTGTCAGCAGCTTGACCGATCCAACACAGAGAGGACGGTGAACCTATGCCTAATCATCCGAAGCAAGCCACGAAATCGCCTGCCCCCCAACGGCGCGATTCCACAGCCGCGCGCGGCAACACATCACGCCGCGAGGGCGGCGCACGCCAAACCTCGCCCCAACGCGGTGGCGCTCCTGTCCCCGAGACGCAGCCCACAGGTCCCAAGATCATCGAATTGCCCGAATCCATCTCGCTGCGCGAGCTTGCAACGCGCATCAACGTCAGCCCGATCGACGTGATCCGCGAGTTAATGCAGAACGGCGTCATGGCGACGATCAACCAGCAGCTCGACTTTGACACGGCTGCCATCGTCGCCAGCACGTTCGGTTGGGAGGCACGCCCCATCACGCCTGTGGTCGAACCCGTTCCCGTCGCCGAGACTGCAACGACCACAGCAGAAAGCAGCCCGCCCAGCGCCCAAGCTGCGCCCACATTGCGTCAACGGCTGCTCGCCCAGGAGCGCGATGAGCTTCTCATCCCTCGCCCCCCCGTGGTCACCGTGATGGGACACGTTGACCACGGCAAAACTTCGCTGCTGGACGCGATCCGCAAGACCAATGTGGCGGAGCAGGAAGCTGGCGGCATCACGCAGCACATCGGCGCCTACATGGTGGAGCACAACGGGCGCAAGATCACCTTCATTGACACGCCAGGTCACGAAGCGTTCACCGCAATGCGCGCGCGCGGCGCGCAAGTCACCGACATCGCGGTGCTCGTCGTCGCAGCCGACGACGGTGTCATGCCGCAGACCAAAGAAGCGCTCGCTCACGCACGCGCGGCACAGGTGCCAGTCATCGTCGCCATCAACAAGATCGACAAGCCCACCGCCAACCCCGAGCGCGTGAAGAAAGAGCTCGCCGAGCTCGGGCTGATCCCCGACGAATGGGGCGGCAACACGCTGTTCATCCCGGTCTCGGCAAAGCAGCGCATCGGCATCGAGGACTTGCTGGAGGGCATTCTGCTGGTCGCGGAGTCGGTGGACACGATCAAGGCAAACCCCAATCGCCCTGCAGTGGGCACAATCCTCGAGAGCGAGCTGCGCAAGCGCGAGGGTCCGGTGGCGACGGTGCTGATCCAAAACGGCACGCTGCGCGTGGGCGACGCGTTCGTCGCCGGCGTGGTGAGCGGTCGCGTGCGCGCCATGTTCGATCACCGCGGGCAGCGCGTGAAGCAAGCCACACCCTCTATGCCCGTCAGCGTCATCGGCTTGAGCGACGTAGCCGAGCCGGGCGACATCTTCGAGGTGGTCGAGGACGAGCGCGAAGCGCGCGAGCGCGCTGCCCAAAACCTCGCGCGCCGTCAGCAAGCCGCGCAAACGCGCCGCTCCATCAGCCTCGAGCAGTTCTTCGCCATGGCGAAGGCAAATCAGACCAAGAAACTCCTGCTCATCGTCAAAGCCGCCACGCAAGGCTCGCTGCAGCCACTGGTGGAGCAGCTCAACAAGCTCAACGAAACGGTGAACACCAGCAGCGAGACGCCTGTGAAGCTGGAGATCATCATGCAGGGCACTGGCGACGTGAGCGAAAGCGATGTGGACCTGGCGCTTGCCTCCAAGGCGGTGATCCTCGGCTTCGAGGTGAGCGTGGACCCAGTGGCGCGGCGCAAAGCGGAAAACGACCACGTGGACGTGCGGTTGTACGACGTGATCTACAAACTGCTCGAGGACGTGGAAAAGGCGATGAAGGGATTGCTCGCGCCGAAGACGGTGGAGCGCGTGGTGGGCACGGCTGAGGTGCGGCAAACGTTCAAGATCGCCAAAGTGGGCATCGTCGCCGGCGTGCGCGTCACCAGCGGTGTCGCCACGCGCAACGCTACCGCGCGCGTGGTGCGCAAAGGGCAGGTGGTGCACACGGGACCCGTAGCCTCCATGAAGCGCCTGACCGAAGACGTGAAAGAAGTGCGCCAAGGCTTCGAGTGCGGCATCGCGTTGGAAGGCTTCGGCGAATATCAGATTGGCGACGTCATTGAGTTTGTGGTGCAAGAGGAGCAAGCAGCATGAGCAAGCGATATGAAAGCCGCATCAACGACATCGTGCGGCGGCATGTGGTGCAATTGGTGGAGCACGAGCTCAACGATCCCCGCGTGCGCAACGCGGGCATCACCATCACTGGCGTGGAGGTCACCTCGGACAACCGCTACGCGCGTGTGTTCTACAGTTTGATCGGCGACGAGGCGCTGCGCGCAGAGGCGCAGCGCGGTCTGGACAGCGCGGCTGGTTGGGTGAGCCGCGAGCTCGCCAAGCGCCTGCGCACGCGCCACACCCCACATGTCACCTTCGAGTTCGACCCTTCGTTGGAATACGGCGATCGCATCTCGCGCTTACTCGACGAGATCAAGGCGAGAGAGGCTGCCCAGCAGCCACCTCCGCCCGCTGCTGAAGCCTCAACTGCAGAGACGTCGTGACCTCCAACGCCTCCTTTGCAGCGCCGCCTTGGGAGGCTGCGGCGGCGCTGTTGCGCGCGGCGTCACGCGTGCTGCTGATCGCGCACGTCTCGCCAGACGGCGATGCGCTCGGCAGCACGCTGGCGCTGACGCTTGCGCTGCGCGCCCAAGGCAAACACGCCGTGCCTGCGTGTCAGGACCAGCCGCATCCGCGCTTTGGCTTTTTGCCCAGCGTTCACGAAATCCGCCAAGCGCTTCCGCTCGGCGAGGCATTCGACCTCATCGTCGCGCTAGATGGGAGCGACGCCGCGCGCATGGGCACGATTTACCAGCCAGCTCAGCACGCCTCTTTGCCGCTGTTGGTCATTGACCATCACATCACCAACACGCGCTTTGGAACCGTGAACCTGGTTGATCCAAGCGCCGCCTCGACCGCCGAGATCGTGTTCGCGCTGCTCAAGCGCATGGACGCGCCGATCACCCCCGAGATCGCCAACGCGCTGCTCACCGGCGTGGTCACCGACACGCAAGCCTTTCGCACCTCGAACACCACGCCGCAAACGTTGGCTGTCGCCATGGAGCTCATGCAGTTAGGCGGCAACCTTCAAGAAGTCACGCGGCAGGCTTTGGTGCTGCGCACCTTCGATTCACTGCGCTTGCTCGGCGCTGGGCTGATGAGCGCCAAGGTCGAAGATCGCGTGGCGTACGCCGCACTGCCGCAGAAGCTGCGCGAGGAGCTCGGCGTGCGCGAGGAGCGCGGCGATGGCGGGTTGGTGGGCATGCTGATCTCAGCCTACGAGGTGGACATCGCGGCAGTGTTCGTCGAGCTGCCAAACGGCGAGGTCGAAGTGGGATTGCGCGCGCAGCCGGGCTTCGACGTGGCGCAGGTGGCGTTCGAGATGGGCGGCGGCGGTCACCCAGCCGCGGCGGGATGCACGCTGCCTGGTCCGCTGCGCGAGGCGGTCAATCGCTTGCTGCCGCGCTTGAAACAAGCTGCAAGGGAGCAACGCTGAAACTACACCTCCGGGTTCGCCCAGAACACAATGCGCCGTTCCAAAGCTGCGATCAGCCCGTATAGCCCAATGCCCACCCCGCTGAGGATGAAGATCGCAGCGAACATGAGCGGCAGGTTGAGATTGGTGTAGGCCAGCCACATGATGCGCCCTAGCCCACCCGAAGCGCCTGCCCACTCCGCGACCACAGCGCCAATCAGCGCAAGCGGCGCCGTCACCTTGAGCGCAGCGAAGAAATAGGGCGCGCAATGCGGCACGCGCAGGTAGCGCAGCTCTTGCCAACGGTTGGCGTGCCACGCGCGCATGTGCTCCAGCTTCGCCGGGTCAAGCGCGCGCAAGCCGGCGACGAGGTTCACCAGCATGGGGAAAAACACAAGCAGCGCAGCGATCACCACCTTTGGCTGCCAGCCGAAGCCAAGCCAGATAGTCAGCAGCGGCGCGATTGCAGCGAGCGGCATGGATTTGATCAAAATAGCGATGCTCATCACGCCGCCCTCGAGCCGCGGCCAGAAGGTGATGCCCAAGGCGAGCGCAATTGCTGCTGCGCTCCCTATTGCCAAGCCGCCAAGCGCCTCGCCTACAGTGATCAAAGTGGCTGCAAGGTAGTCCGAGGTGAAACGCGCGATCAGTGTGTGCAGCACGACGCTCGGCGCAGGTAAGAGGTAAACCGGCACGCCTGCCCAACGCACGCCAACCTCCCACGCCAACAGCGTCAACCCAAACACCAGCGCCGTCAGCCAAGGGTTGAGGGCAAGCTGTGATCGCGCCATCAACACGAATGCTACTGCGCCTCATGCCGCCGGGCGTAGCCCGATGCCGCGAAACGCAACCACCAACAGCAGCGCCGCCAAGATGCGCAGCACACCCGAGATGAAGAACAGCGGTTGGTAGCCGATCAGCTCGCTGAGCACGCCTCCTAGCCCCGGGCCAACCGCAGCGATCACCGAGACGGCGAAGGCGTGCAGCGCCACATACCGCGCGCGCAGCGCCTCGGGCGTCACGTCCAGCAAGTTGTTGAAGTTCGCCAACTCATGCCCAGACCAGATCGCGCCTGCCAGCATGCCGACCAGCGCCGCAGCAATCGGATCGCGCACAAAGATCCAAGCCAGCGGCACAGCCGCAGTTAAGAAGCGCAGCGCCTGCATCACGCGAAAATCGCCAAATTTTTTGATCACCACTTGCCCATACACACGCTGGGCGCTGATGTTCACCGCCTGCTCCAACGCCAGCAATGCGCCGATCAGCCCCGCTGAGAACTCGAGCACGCGCACTTGATACACCTGAATGAAAGGACCGCCGATGTTCACCGCGAACGCAAACGCACACGAGCAGAGCACATAGCGCCCAAACGGCGTTCGCCACGAGAACGCGCCGCGCAGCAGCGCCAATGAGTTCGCGGGCGCTGCTGGCGCAGAAGCTGAGGACGAATCCGCAGCAGGCGCCGGGATGCGCGCGAACAGCGCCACCGAAGCCACGCCGCTCAGCACGGCGAGAGCAAATATCAGTTGAAAGCCCAGCGGAAACCCCAAGCTGCGAATCACCTGGCCTGCGATGAGCGTGCTGAAGATCGCGGCTGCGCCACCGACGAAGTTGCGCGCTGCAAAGTAACGCGCGCGAATGCTCAACGGCACAATCTGCGCCGCAAACGCTGCCCAAGGCGCGGCAATCCACGCCATGAAGAAGGCGCGCAGCGCGAAGAGCGCGATCACCACGTTCGGCAGCCAAACCCCAAGCGGGATCAGCGGCGTCAGCAGAATAACCGCAACCGTCAGGCGGCCAAGCAGCGCTGCGCCGACCACATGCGCTTTGTAGGCGCGCGTGCGCTCCGCGAGCGCAGCGGCAAGCAATGGTGCAAGCGCCGTGAGCACCTGAGAGAGCGTGCCGAGCAGACCGATCTGCGCGTTGGTGGCGTGCAGCGAGACGAGGAAGAGATTGGTGTAGTTGTTGACCAGCGCGTCGCTGAACGTGGCAATGGGCGCTTCGGCATAGAACAAGCGCAGCCCGTGGCGGTGCTGCGCCGTCATCGAAACGCCCGCATCGTAGTCTAGCCCCAGGCCCTGTTGGACCAACGCTTTGAACTTCACGTCTTCTCCAGAAGCTGTAGCCTCCCGCGATATGCAAACAACAAGCCAAGGCACGTGTGCGCGATGCGCACGTCTGCTTCGATGGTGCTCGCGTCAAGGGCGCGCTCGACAGCCTCAACGGTGATGCGCGCTGGCGGCAACAGCAATGGCAACCATCGTCGCCCAATCTGGAGGAAAGGCGCACGCGCCGCGCGCTGCACCAAGGTGCGCCCCTCGTCCTGCACCGATAACGCAAGCACCAGCCCAATGGTCGGCGCGGGCGGAAACGTGTCCATCACGCACGGGAACGCGCATGCAAAGGGAGCAGCGCGCGTGAGCGTGTAGCGCATGTGCGCGCGCCCATCAGGATAGCGGAACATGCGCCGCCATTCGAAAGCCACCTTGCCTTCTGGGTCCACCACACCCGCGTTGTGCACGGTGACTTCGACGCTGCGCGCTGGTGGGAGCGCTTGGGGCAACACGCGATGCAGCCAAGACCAGCGCGCCTCGACGGTCATCTCGCCGCGCAGCGTCACGACTTGCCCTGGCGCGAGATCGTAATGGCGGCGCAGGGCAATCGCCAGCGCGTCGAAATGCGCGCCAAGCGCCTGACGAAACAACGGGGTCGAACTCATGCGCGCGCTCCGAAGATCGCCCGCCCGATGCGGACGATGGTCGCGCCTTCGGCGATCGCCGCCTCGAAGTCATCGGTCATGCCCATCGAGAGGTGTTCAAACGTCGCCTCTGGCTGATCAGGAAAACGCGCGCGAAGCGCATCGCGCAGCGCGCGCAAGCTGGCAAAGAAAGGACGCGCCTGCTCAGGCGCTTCGACGATCGGCGCCATTGTCATCAAGCCGCGCACGCGCAGGCGCGGCAGCGCCAAGATCGCTGCGACTTCTTGGGCGAATGCTTCGAAACGCGCCGCGTCGTGCTCCCAGCCGTGCAACGCAAAGCCGTATTTGGAGGCTTCGCCGCTCACGTTGCACTCCAGCAGCACCTCTTGAGCACGTCCTTCAGGCACGTGGTCGTTCAGTTTGCGCGCCAGCTTGAGCGAGTCCACCGAATGCACCAACACGAACGCGCCGGCGACGTCGCGCGCCTTGCGCGACTGCACATGCCCAATCATGTGCCAGCGCAGCTGCTCGTCGTGTCCAACAGTGCGCATTTTGGGAAGCGCCTCCTCCACGCGGTTCTCGCCGAAGTCGCGCTGACCAGCCTCGAACGCTTCGCGCACCACCTCTGGCGGCATGGTTTTCGACACAGCGACCAGCAACACCGACTCGGGCGTGCGACCAGCGCGGAGCGCGGCTTCAGCGATGCGCTCTCGGACAAGGCGCAGCGAATCAGCAATGCTTGCCATGACGCGCACGCGCTGGCTTCACTGCACGCCCGGGATAGGCTGGCGATACACTGTGGTGGGGGTGCTCTGCCCCACCGCCATCATCATCAGGAAGTTGATGTTCACATGCGGCGGGCGCGTGACGCAAAACAGCACTGCCTCAGCGACGTCCTCCGGCGTCATCGGCTTAACGCCTTCGTACACTTTGCGCGCGCGCTCCACGTCGCCGTGAAAGCGCACGATGCTGAACTCCGTCTCCACCAAGCCTGGGTCAACAGAGGTGACGCGGATCGGCGTGCCGAGCAGGTCTTGTTTCAAGCTCTCGGTAAGCGACTTCACCGCGGCTTTGGTGGCGCAATACACCGCGCCGTTCTGGTAGGCGTAATGACCAGCGACCGAGCCGATGTTGACGATGTGCCCGCGCTGACGCGCCACCATGCCAGGCAAGATCGCGCGCGTGACGTAGAGCAAGCCCTTGACGTTCGTGTCAATCATCTCCTCCCAATCGTCCACGTCGCCCTCGTAGAGCTTCTCCAGGCCACGGCTAAGCCCAGCGTTGTTCACGAGGATGTCCACCTCGCGGAAATCGGGCGGCAGCGCTTCAACAGCTTGAAACACAGCGCGGCGATCGCGCACGTCGAGCTGGATCAAGTGGGCGGGCACGCCCAGCGTCTCGGCAAGCGCGTGCAGGCGCTCGGCGCGACGCGCGGCGAGCACCAGGCGCGCGCCCTCTGCGGCGAAAGCGCGCGCGCATGCGCGCCCAATGCCGCTGCTTGCGCCAGTGATGAACACGACGCGATCGTGCAACGAAATGCGACTCATGACCGCAGAGTGTAACGCGGGTGTCTGGAAGTATGGAGGAACAGTGGGTAAATGTCCAGCATGCCGTATAATCCGCGGGCTTTGTTCTGCGATCCCGCGGCGCGCAAGCGGCTGCTCGCGCGCCGTAAGCGAGGTTGACCTGTATGCCGAAGCGAACGTATCAACCAAAGATCCGACGCCGTCTCCGCGTGCACGGCTTTCGAGCGCGCATGGCGACCAAAGGCGGGCGCAAAGTGCTCGCTCGGCGCCGACTTGCAGGCCGCAAGCGCCTCACCGTCATCGCCAATCATCGCGCCAAGAAGGTCAATTGGAACGCTGTGTACTCGCCCGCGCGCAGCAAGCGCGGCACAGCACAAAACAAGTAACCGCCTTGTAGGCGCACGCCGCTCGTGCTGGAAACCCTGCGCAAGCGCGAGGACTTTGAGCGGGTGCGCCGCGAGGGCTTGCGCCGGCGTGGTCATTACTGCATCGTCCAAGCAGTGCCAAATGGCGACCCCGAACGCACGCGCGTTGGCATCGTCGCAGGTCGTAGTATTGGGCGCGCGGTTAAACGCAACCGCGCGCGGCGACTGCTGCGCGAAAGCATACGCCTGCTTGCAGGCTCACTCGCAAGTGGTTGGGACGTGGTGCTGGTCGCACAACCGACCATCATCGCGGAGCGCGCTCGCATGCAAGCTGTGAAAGACGATCTGCAATGTGTGCTCAAGCAGCTTCACCTCATCACAAGTCCGTGAGGACGCCGCCGAGCCTTGTAGCGCGATTGCTCATGCTACTGGTTCGCATTTATCAGCTCACGCTGTCTCAAGCGCTGCCTCCTTCCTGTCGCTTCTATCCTTCGTGCAGCGAATACACCTACCAAGCCATCGAGAAGTACGGCGCGCTGAAGGGAAGCTGGTTGGGACTCAAGCGCATCTTGCGCTGCCATCCTTTCCACCCGGGCGGCTATGACCCTGTGCCTTAGCTGATCGCCTCTCATGTTGGAGCTAGCCATACCCCGGTTGCGCTGGCGTGCCGCAGCCTTGCTCGGCGCTCTCGCGCTGGCGCTTGCCGCGTGCGGCGGCGAGCCGCAGCCAACTTCGTTCGCAGGCATCACGCTCATCGGTGACCGCGCGTATCTTGCCAGCAATCTCTTCGTGCACAAGCTCGACGCGCGCAGCGGCAGCGAGCTGTGGCGCTTCCCAGCTCAGCAAGATGGCAACAACCCCGTCGGGCCATTCGCAGGTCGCCCTGTGAAGCTGAGAGACGCCATCATCGTCGGCGGCACGCTGCAATTCGCCGGCGCGCCGGACAATCGGCTTTACGCCATCCGCGATGCGGACGGTGTGGAGCTGTGGCGCTTTGTGCCCAGTCCCACGGCAAAGGAGTTCGCCGACGGCGTCGCCACCGACGGCAAGCTCATCTTCGCTCCGAACGGCGACCACACGCTCTACGCCATTGATCCAAGCCAGGTCGAGAACGGCGCGCCGCGCGTGGTGTGGACGTTCAAGACGGGCAATCGCCTTTGGAGCGTTCCAGAGGTCGCTGAGGGCAAGGTGTTCCTTCCTTCGCTCGACCATTCGCTCTACGCGCTGGATGCCGCGAGCGGGCAACTGCTTTGGAAGTTCACCGCTGGCGCCTCAATTGCCTCCACGCCAACCTTCTACGAGGGCGTGCTCTACGTCGGCTCGTTCGACCAAACGTTTTACGCCATCAACGCCAGCGATGGCAGCGTGCGCTGGAAGGCAGCGGTGGATGCGTGGATTTGGTGCCAAGCATTGGTGGACGGCGAGCGTGTGATCGTCGGCGATGTGAAAGGCAAGCTCTATGCCTTTGACCGCGCCACGGGTCAGCGCCTCTGGACGGCGCAAACAGGCGGACCGATACGCGCTCAGCCCGTCGCAGTAGGCGATTCGCTCTACGTGGTCTCGTTCGATAGCTATCTCTATCGCTTGCCGCGCAACCCAACGCCGCGCGAAGATGGCAGCGTGCCGTTAGAGCGCGTGCTGGAGAATGGTTTGGGGCGTCGCTTGCTCTCCACGCCTGTGGTTTACGAAGACTTGCTGCTTGTGCCGCTCTTCGATGGCGACATCAAGCTCGTCGCTGTGAACCTGACAAACGCTCAGAAGCAGTACGAGGTGCGCGTAGTACCATAGGCGGCAATCGACTCGCGCGAGAGCTTACATGGGTAACATCTTCGATTTCCTCCTCGTCAATCCAATGACCAACGCGCTGATGCTGCTCTACGGCGCGCTGGGCAACAGCTATGTGTTGGCGATCATCGCGCTGACGCTGATCATCCGCTTGGCGATCCTGCCGCTCGCCATCCGCCAACAAATCTCGGCAATGAAGATGGCGGCGATGCAGCCGCAGATCCGCGCGCTTCAGGAGAAATACAAGAACGACCCTCAGAAGCTCTCCGAAGAGATGCGCAAGCTCGGGTTCAACCCCTTCAGCGGCTGCTTGCCTCTGCTGCTTCAGTTCCCGATCCTGATAGCCATGTATCAAGCGATTGTGCGCACGCTCGCCGTCACGCCGCTCAACCTCGTGGAGCTGGGCAGCCATGTGTACAGCTTCTTGCCGAGCATCGCCTCGCTAGTGCCGATTGAATCCACTTTTCTCGGCATTTTCGATCTTGGCTTGCCTGACCGCTATTTCATCATCCCCATCCTCGTTGTGGTGAGCACTTACCTTGCGAACAAGCTGCTCACGCCGCCCTCCACCGATCCTACAACGCAGCAAACCAACCAGATGCTGCAACTCATGATGCCGCTGATGTTTGGCTTCTTCATGCTCTCCACGCCCGCAGGGCTGGGCATCTATTGGATCGCAGCGAACGTTGTCGGCGTGTTGCAGTACTACATCACCAAGCCTATCCTGGACCGCGCGCGCACACAGCACGGCTTGAGCGTGCCAGCCGCCCCAGCTACGGCGAGCGCTGCGTCGACTGCTGCGCTTACCAGCGCGAGCACACCAGCTGCGCCGCCACCGAAGCCGAAAGTGAAGGTGAAGGCAACATTGCGCGTGAACCAGTCCGCCTCAGTGCGGAAGCGCGAGGAGGAGCGCCGCCAACGCCCTCCTGCGCGTTGAGTGATAGCTGAGCCTCGTTCTCATACAGCCATGCCGCCCATCGAAGTCACTGCCCCGGATGTAGAAACAGCTATTGAACAAGGCTTGCAGCAGCTCAAGCTGCTGCGCGCTGAGGTGCGCATCGAAGTGCTGGATGAGGGCAGCCGCGGCGTGCTCGGCTTTGGCGCGCGCCCTGCGCGCGTGCGCTTAACGCCCTATGCCGAACTCACCGCGGGCGAGCCACCACAAACGCACGCAACACCCTTCGCGGACGCGCCCGCGCAGCTGCACACTTCGTCACACGCCAATGAGGCGCCCCTGCCGCCCGCGCAAATCGCGAAATCACCCCCGCCGCCTCAACCGGCTGCCGAGGCTCAGCCCAAACCCCCAACTGCACCGTCCGACGTTGCTCCACTGCAGACGAGCGAGCGTCCCTCTGCAGAGTTCCTTCGAGAAGGCGAGGCACTGGCGCTGAACATCACGCGCGAGCTGCTCAATCGCATGGGCTTCCGCCATGCGCGACTCAGCGCGCGCACCATCGTGCCCTCTCATCCCGCCGACGCACCCTATTTCTGGGTGGACGTGACGCTCGATCGGCGCAGCGAGGCGCTATTCGCCCAGAACCGCTACGAAGCCTTGAACGCGCTTCAAGCCGTGGTGCAGACGCTCTGGTCGCACAAGCTGCAAAGCAGCCTGCGCGTGAACATTGACCTGAACGGCTACCGCGCACGTCGCGAGAAGCAACTTGTCGCCATGGCTCGGCGGCTTGCTGAGCGCGTTGCCGCTACTGGCAAGACCATCGTGCTCGAACCCATGCCGGCGCTCGAGCGTCGCATCATTCACCTCGCGCTGCGCGACGATGCGCGCGTCTACACCGAGAGCACTGGCGAAGGCGAATCTCGCAAGGTGCAGATCAAACCACGCACCGCTCAGCAACCCCAGTGACCCTCGCAGCGCCCCTCGACTACCTTGCAATCGGGCATGTGACCGAGGACGTGTGGGATGACGGTCGCATCACCCCGGGCGGAACTGTGACCTATGCCGCGCTGGCGGCGCGTCGAATGGTGCCGCACGTTGGAGTGCTCACTGCTGGCGCGCCGACGCTGAACCTCGCCGAGATTTTCCCTGCGCTCGAGGTCACTCTCATCCCCGCGCCAGTCACAACGCGCTTCCAGAACCGATACACACCCCAAGGGCGTGTGCAGTACACCTGGCCCTGTCCCACTCGCCTCACGCCCGACATGCTCCGCCCCGAACATTGGCGCAGCCGCGTCTTGCACCTCGCGCCGGTGTGCGATGAAGTAGATCCGCAGATCGCGCTGCAGGCGCCCACAGATGTGTTTGTTGGCGTGACTCCCCAAGGCTGGCTACGGCGCTGGGATGAGCGCGGGCGCGTCTGGGCAAAGGATTGGGAGCACGCCGAGGCTGTG